>CAKOVP010000001.1 GCA_934122035.1 uncultured Clostridia bacterium
ACCCCCTGCTTGTAAGGCAGATGCTCTCCCAGCTGAGCTAAGCGACCATTTCTCTCGACTTCCTTAGTATACTAAAATTTATTTATTTTGTCAATACCTATTTTAATTTTTTTCACTTTTTTTATTTTACAATTCTCGGAAGTCGCATAAATACTCGATTTTTCGTATTTATTTTTTTATATTTTTAGATATTATATCCCATTTTTTAGGATAAATGAAACTATTTTTGAGATGTTTTATTTATTCTATTTCTCCTTCAAAAACTATTTCTGCTGGTCCTTCCATATACACATGATTATTTTGTTTATTCCACTCTATTTCCAACGTGCCTCCAAGTAAATGGACATTTACTTTTCTTTCGGTTTTATTATTAAGTATGCAAGCTACAACAGAAGCACAAGATCCTGTTCCACAAGCAAGTGTTTCTCCTGAACCTCTTTCCCATACCCTCATCTTTATATTATTTTTATCTATTAATTCAACAAATTCTATATTAGAATGTTTAGGAAATTCTTTTTTTATTTCTAATATTTTTCCATACTTTTCTACATCAAATTCTTCTACATTATTTACAAATGTTATTGCATGCGGATTTCCCATAGATACACATGTGGCTGTAAATGTTTTATCTGCTGCTTGTAGTTGTAAATCTATTACAGGATTTTTATCTGAAATTACTGGTATTTTTTTTGCTTCTAATATTGGTTCTCCCATATCTACTCTTACTTTTTTTACTTTACCATTTTCAGTACTTAATTTTAGTTGTTTTATTCCAGCTAATGTTTCTATTGTTATATTTTCTTTATTGATAAGACCTTTATCAAACACAAATTTTGCAACACACCTTATTCCATTTCCACACATTTCTGCTTGACTTCCATCTGCATTATATATTGCCATTTTAAAGTCTGCAACATTACTATTCTCTATTAAAATTAGCCCATCAGAGCCAATTCCAAAATGTCTATTGCTGACTTTTTTTGATAGCTCTGCTGGGTTTTCTATTTTATTTTCTTTTGTACAGTCTACATATACATAGTCGTTACCTATGCCCTGCATTTTTGTAAATTTCATTGTATCCTCACTCTTTACTCTTCATCAACTGGCTCTTCGTCATCGTCTTGAACTTCTATTTCGTCACTTAAACTTTTTTCGAATGCTTCATTAAATTTAGCTCTAACTTTTTTCTCTATATCTGCCATTACTTCTGGATTTTCTTCTATGTATCTCTTTGCATTTTCTCTACCTTGTCCAATTCTTGTTCCATCATAGCTAAACCAAGAACCACTCTTTTCAACAATGTCTAAGTTTACACCTAAATCTAGTATATTTCCAGCTTTTGAAATGCCCTTTCCATATATAATGTCAAATTCTGCTTCTCTAAATGGTGGAGCAACTTTGTTTTTTACAACTTTTACTCTTACTCTGTTTCCAAATACTTCTCCATCCTGTTTTAAGTTTTCTATTTTTCTAATGTCTAGTCTTACAGAAGAATAGAATTTTAATGCTCTTCCTCCTGGAGTTGTTTCTGGATTTCCAAACATTATTCCAACTTTTTCTCTTAATTGGTTTATGAATATTATTGCTGTGTTTGATTTATTTAGTACACCTGCTAATTTTCTTAATGCTTGAGACATAAGTCTTGCTTGTAATCCAACGTGTGCATCCCCCATATCTCCATCTATTTCGGCTTTAGGAACTAATGCTGCAACAGAGTCTACTACTATTATATCTATAGCTCCGCTTCTTACTAGGGCTTCAGCAATTTCTAAAGCTTGTTCTCCTGTATCTGGTTGTGATACTATTAAGTTATCTATGTCTACTCCTAAATGTTTTGCATAAACTGGGTCTAATGCGTGTTCTGCATCAATAAAAGCTGCTTCTCCACCTCTTTTTTGGCTTTCTGCAATCATATGAAGTGCAAGTGTTGTTTTACCAGAAGATTCTGGTCCAAATATTTCTATTATTCTTCCCTTTGGTATTCCACCTATTCCTAGTGCAACATCTAAGCTTAATGCTCCTGTAGGAATTGCTTCTACATTCATTGCTGTAAAGTCTCCTAATTTCATAACAGAACCTTTACCAAATTGTTTTTCTATTTGTCCTAATGCAGATTCTAATGCTTTTTTCTTATCGTTATTTTCTATACCCATAATTTCCTCCTATTATTGTAAACATATGTTTGTATTTGTAATCTTGTTATATTATATACTAATTTTTTTATTTGTCAATAGTTTTTTCAAACATTTGTTTTCTTTTTTTTATTTTCTATACCAACTTTCTAAATTGTAATATGTGGTATAGTTGTTTGGTGTTATTTTTGCAGTTAAAGACTGACTTGTTAAAGTTATATTTTTATTTCTGTATAGTCCTATAAACGGTACATCTTCTTTATATTGACTATATATCTTTTGGTATATTTCTGATAATTCTTTTGTATTTTTTATTATTAAAGATTTTTGCATTAGTTCATTCATTTTTTCGCTTTCGTAATTAAATATATTTCCTTGCAAAAAGTAATAGGTTAAGTCTGGTGTATATGATGTATATACTCCTGTTAGCAACATTTGATAGTCTTTATTTTCTATATATTTTCCGTATTGGCTATCTGTTATTTTATTTATTGTTACTTCTATTCCTATATTTCTTAATTGTTCTTTTATAGTCTCTGCAACTCTAACTCTTGCCTCATTGTCACTTGTAACAGCAAGTTTAAGTTTTAATGTTCTAGTATATCCACTTATATTTTTCTTCCATCTATTGTTTATATAAGTCCATCCACCATCTTCTAATACTTTTTTGGCTTGTTCTGCATTATACCCAGAACTAACCTCTTGGTTTTGATACAAGAAATTTCCATAGTCTAATGGATAATCCGCTGTTTTTCTCTGATTATTAAATACAGAAGTTACTATATTGTCTTTGTCTATTGCGTAGCCAAGTGCTTTTCTTACAGATGAGTCTTGAAGTATTGTATCTGTGCAGTTTAATGCTAAAAAGTCAAATTCTCTTCCTGGATATTCTATTTTGTTAAATCCTATTGTTCCTATATAATCTTGAAAGTTTGCATTTGATGTATTAAGTACATCTATATTTCCAATTTTAAAGCTGTTAAATGCTTCTCCCATAGATGAATATAAATTTATTTTTATTGTTTCTATTTTTGGATCTTCTTGAAATCTTTTATATTTTTCATTTTTTACAAGTGTTATGTTATTATCACTCACATTAGAAATCTTATATTTTCCAGTTCCAATCGGTGTTTTACTAGAATTATAAAAATCTTCTCCATAAAAATATGTACTAGACATTATTGGGAATATTAAGTTATATTCAAAAAATGGTACATTTGCATCTAATGTTAGTTTTATTGTGCTTGCATCTATTACTTCCACATTAGAAATATGTTCTACATTATATTTATATATTGAATTTCCATTTTTTATTGTTTCTATAGTATATGCAACATCTTTTGCAATAAAAGATGTACCATCTTGCCAATTTATTTTATTATCAACTTTAATCACATATATATTATCACCTGTTTTCGAACATTCTGTTGCAAGACAAGGTTCTAGTTCGTAATTCTCATTTAACGTGAATAATGGTTCAAATATTAATGAATCTATGTTTAATATTTCTTTATTATTTGTTATTAAAGGATTTATATTATCATAATTTGTAATTGCAATTCTTATATCTTTTAATATTGTTTCATCAGCCTGTGCTTCTTCGTTATTTTCTTCTGCAACCTGATTTTGACTGCTATAAATTTTATAACCTGCTGCTATTATTATGCCAATTGCAAATATTATAAATATGTATTTAAATATGCTACTTACTTTCATATTTAATCACATTCCTCCTTTTAGGCACATATTTAGTTTTAATCAATACCTTTATATGCTTATTTAAGGTATGATTTTCATTTGTAATAATACATTATATATCCATTTTTTTCAATAGAAATTTAGAAAAAGAAAAATTTTTATAATTTTTTGCTGTTTTTATATTTTTATAATTTAAAATTGATTTTTCTCTAAATTTTAGGTTTCTTGCAAAAGAAAAAGAGCGTATTTTATAACGCCCTATTTTTATTTATTTTTCTAAATAATTATTTTCTAGACTCTACAATTAGCTTAATTCCAGTTCTTTCTTCTCCTTCAACTTCTACTTCTGCAAATGCTGGTATGCATATTAAGTCTACTCCTGCAGGTGCTACAAATCCTCTTGCTATGGCAACTGCTTTTACTGCTTGATTTAAAGCTCCTGCTCCTATTGCTTGCATTTCTGCCTTACTAGATTCCTTTACAAGTCCTGCTATTGCTCCTGCAACTGAATTTGGGTTTGATTTTGATGAAATTTTTAAAACTTCCATTTTTATCCTCCTAATATTTTATTTTTTTGTATATTTTAAGTACAGTTATATTTATACAATATTTAGGATTTAATGTCTATATATTTTTGGAAATTTTTTACATTTTTCATCGTCATTTTCTTTCATTTTTCGCCATTTATTTTCTAACTATTCTAATAATTTTATCCACGTGATAATTTTCGTCATTTATTTCAAATATACATCCGTGTAATGTGCATGGACCTGCTGCAAGTTTATATCTCTCTGGAAGTGTTGTTTCAAATCTTTTTATAGAAGCTCCAACTTCCATTCCAATTACAGATTTGTTAGGTCCTGTCATACCAATATCTGTTATATATGCTGTGCCCTTTTCTAGTATTTGCTCATCTGCAGTTTGTACGTGTGTATGTGTTCCATATAAAGCAGTGATTTTTCCGTCTAAATAATATCCCATCGCAATTTTTTCTGCTGTTGCCTCTGCGTGAAATTCTAATATTATTATATCTACTTTATTCTTTACTTTTTCTATTATTTCATTTGCCTTTAAAAATGGATTTTCTGTTAAAATATTCATATCTGTTCTACCCATTAATTCTATTACGCAAATTTTTTTATTTTTACAATTATAAATATTATAACCATTTCCTGGAACTCCTGCTGGATAATTGGCTGGTATTATAAGCATTTTATCATTGATAAATCCAAAAATATCCTTCTTTCCCCAAGTATGGTTTCCCATTGTTATTACATCTACTTGCATTGACTTTAATTCATTAAATATTTTTGTGGTTATTCCCATTCCTCCTGCAGAATTTTCTGCATTTACAATTACAAAATCTATTTTTTCTTCTTGCTTTATTTTAGGGAGTTCTTCTTTTGCTTTTCTTACTCCCTCTTCTCCAACTATATCTCCTATTGCTAAAATTTTCAATTTAATTCTCCTTTTCTGTTTAAACAATTCTTTTTTATTATAGCAAAACTTTACAATTATTACAACAAAAAAAGAGCCATAAGGCCCTTTTTTATTTTGCATAATCTACAACTCTTGTTTCTCTTATGATGTTTACTTTTATTTGTCCTGGATATTCCATTTCTTCTTCTACTTTTTTTGCAACATCTCTTGCTAGAATTGTCATATCTGCATCTGTTATTTGCTCCGGTTTTACTATAATTCTTACTTCACGTCCAGCTTGTATTGCAAATGATTTTTCAACACCTTTAAATGAATCTGCTATTGATTCAAGTTTTTCTAGACGTTTAATGTAGTTTTCTAGTGTTTCTCTTCTTGCTCCTGGTCTAGATGCCGATATTGCATCCGCAGCAGCAACAAGTACAGCTTCTATGCTTTGAGGTTCTACGTCACCATGATGTGCTTCTACCGCATTTATTACTATTGGATTTTCATGGTATTTCTTTAATATATCTACACCAATTTGTACGTGTGTTCCTTCAATATCATGATCTAAGGCTTTTCCTATATCATGTAATAAACCTGCTCTTCTTGCAACTTTGGTATCTAGTCCTAACTCATCTGCCATTATTCTTGCAAGATTAGAAACTTCTATTGAGTGATTTAATACATTTTGTCCATAACTTGTTCTGTATTTTAACTTTCCTAGTAAATTTATAACTTCTGGTGGTAATCCAATTACTCCAGTTTCTAAACAAGCTCTTTCGCCTTCTTCTTTAATTGTTTGAGCAACTTCTTCTTTTGCCTTTTCAACCATTTCTTCAATCTTTGCTGGATGAATTCTTCCGTCTTCCATTAATTTTTCTAGTGCAATTCTTGCAACTTCTCTTCTTAATGCATCAAAGCCAGAAATAACAACTGCTTCTGGTGTGTCATCTATTATTAGGTCGACACCTGTTAATGTTTCTAGTGTACGGATATTTCTTCCCTCTCTACCAATTATTCTTCCTTTCATTTCATCATTTGGAAGTGTTACAATTGATACTGTTGTTTCTGCAGTATGATCTGCAGCACATTTTTGAATTGCATATCCAATAACTTCTTTGGCATTTTTTATAGATTCTTCTTTTATTTTTGTTTCTGATGCCTTAATTAAATTGGCTTTTTCTAAAGATAATTGCTTGTCCAATTCTGAAAGTAGCATTTCCTTTGCTTGATCTTTTGTGAAGCCAGAAATTTTTTGCAATTCTGCCATTTGTTTGTCTAAAGTGTTTGTTATTTCCTTTTTCTTATTTTCAATTTCTTGTCTTCTTCTTTCAAGGTCTTGCTCCTTTTTCTCCATTTGAAGGATTCTGTTTTCTAAGTTTTCTTCCTTTTGTAATAATCTTCTTTCTTGTTGTTGAACTTCGCCTCTTCTTTCTCTAACCTCATTGTCCAAATCTTTTCTAGCATTTATTATTTCTTCCTTAGCCTTAAATATTTCTTCTTTTTTCTTATTCTCGGCTTCCTTTTGTGCTAGCTCTATTATTCTTTTTGCTTCGTTTTCTGCACTGCCTACTTTTGTTTCTGCTATTTTCTTTCTAATTGCAATACCAACAAAGGTAAAAACAACTGCTGAGACTAGAAAAATGGCGATATAAATTACGAATTCCATAATTTTACACCTCTTTCTATTAAATTTTCAATGTGCATAAAAATATATATCTAATATCTTTTAAATATATATAAAGTTTATATTCAATTTTTTATATTCACTTTATGTATTAGCATATATCTTCTTACCTTATTCTATTTTATATTTATTATTGTAAACTGTCAAGTATTTTTAATTAATTAAGCATATTATTAAATGTCTTTTACTATAATTATTATAACTTTAATTTAAGGAGTATATTTTGGAACGTCTAGAATATTTTGACTCGAATGCTAAAAAAAATAAATTTTTAATTTTAACTTTATCTATAAGAAAAAATGCTATTTCTATTATTTTTGTACTTTTTACAATTTTTCTTGTTATTTTTTCTAAATCAAACTTAACAGCAGCAAAAAATGGCTTAAAACTTTGGGCAAACAATGTTGTTCCCAGCTTACTTCCATTCTTTATTGTAACCAATCTTTTAAGTCACACAAATGTTATAAAATATGTTAGTAAAGCTTGTAATAAATTTATGAGACCAATTTTTAATGTTCCTGGCGAATGTGCTTACGCCTTTATTTTAGGATTAATTAGTGGATATCCAGTTGGTGCAAAAATTGTTACAGATCTAAAGGATAATAATTTGTGTACTACTGAAGAAGCTGAAAGAATGCTTTGTTTTACAAATAATTCTGGACCTCTTTTTATAATTGGAACTGTTCGGAATTACTATGTTTTCTAATTCTTCAATTGGATTTTTGTTACTAATTACTCATATATTATCTGCAATTACCGTAGGCATTATTTCTGGTCTTTTAAGCAGATTTAATAAAAATAAAAACACAAATATCCACAATTTTATCACATATAAAAAACAATCTACTAGTACTTCTGAAAATACAATTTGCACTTTTTCTAATTTAGGAGAAGTTCTTGCAAGTTCTATTTTAGAGTCTGTAAAAACAATAGTTATGATAGGTGGATTTGTTGTAATTTTCTCTGTTATAATTTCTATTTTGAATACCAGCAAAGTATTAGAAATATGTAGCCTTATCTTAGAACCAATAGGAAATATTTTTGGACTTTCTTCCATATATATTAAAGGAATTTTATCTGGACTTTTAGAGCTTACTAATGGTGTTTCATTAGTCTCTGCAATATCTAATAAAGCAATTTCTGTAAATATTATAATTTCTGCTTTTTTATTAGGTTTTGGTGGCATTTCTGTCGCATTACAGGTATTAAGTATTGCATCTAAAGCTAGAATTTCTATTAAAAAATATATTTATGGAAAATTATTGCAAGGTATTATTGCAGCCTTTTATACATATATTTTATTAAGTGCAATACCAATATTAAATTTAAACTTATAGAATTTAGTATTATAGATTTTATCCAATATTTTAGTATTGTAACATTTGAATTTTCTTAAACCTTCGATAATTTTGAATTATTTATAATAAAAATAACTTTATATTTTTAATAAGTATTAGCAATTTAATAGTTATTCAGGTTTATAGGTATATCCCAAAACCTAAATATATTTAAAAGGATTTAAATTTATGGATAAAAATATGGATTATAATTTTTATGGAATACCACCTTTCGGCGGAAATCCTACTTTTGCTGGAATGGGATATGATACGTCTCAAAATAATTTTGCAAACGACAATTTAGAATCTAACGCAATGTTTAATCCTATGCTTCAATACGAACAAGCATATATGTACTATAGATATTTAGCAATGCAAATGGAATATAAAATAAAATGTAAGGAATATGAAAAACTTTCTTCAAAACCAGAATTTGGAAAAGAAGTAAACAGAAAAATTGAATAAAATATTGATTTTTGCTGTATTAAATGGTATAATTTATGTAGTATTGATTCAAAGGAGGATTATTAGATTTTTTCTAATAAATTAAAATATGAATTTTATAGATTTTGTAAAAGAATTAATAAATAACGGAGAAGTTGAAGATTCTACTCTAGAAAATATTACAACTTTAGATAGCTCTGATGCAGTTATTTTAAATACTCTACGTAGTAGTGAAAATAAATTAAATGAACAAGTTGCAAAATATATTTCTGGTGTTGGTTTTTTTGATGCAAGTGAAACCCAAAAATCTGAAAAAACTAGCAAAAAAATTAGTGAATCCAAAAGAGCTCGTTCTTCAATTTCAAGAGGCACAACAAATAAGAATCTAAAAAGCAAAAATAAACTTAAAGAAAATGAAGAATTAGATAGAGATTAATTAAATGCTTAATTAAATTTACGTTTTTGTATTGACAAAAACGTATTTTACCTTTATAATAATATTTGTCTTTTAAAGAAAATATGGCGATGTAGCTCAGTTGGCTAGAGCAAATGGTTCATACCCATTAGGTCGGTGGTTCGAATCCACTCGTCGCTACCATAAATTAGAATTGTAATTGTAATATTGCAGTTCTTTTTCATTTTTGTAAGAATTTTAGGTGGATTCGAAAAGGAGGATTAGAAAAATGTCCAGTGGACATTTTTCCCGACGCGGCTCGGCGAATCCACTCGTCGCTACCATAAATTAGAATTGTAATTGCAATATTACAGTTCTTTTTCATTTTGTAAGAATTTTAGGTGGATTCGAAAGCAAAATTTCGCCCAAAATGGGGCGTCCCCATTGGGCGAAAATTTATTAGTTCATATAATCTTTTAATTTTTTGCTTCTACTTGGATGACGTAATTTTCTTAATGCTTTTGCTTCTATTTGTCTTATTCTTTCTCTTGTTACTTGGAATTCTTTTCCTACTTCTTCAAGTGTTCTAGATTTTCCATCTTCCAATCCAAATCTTAGTTTTAGCACTTTAGCTTCTCTTGGAGTTAGTGTTTTCATTACTTCCTCTAATTGTTCTCTCAATAATGTATATGCTGCTGCATCTTGTGGAGCTGGGCTATCGTCATCTTGTATGAAGTCTCCTAAATGACTATCGTCTTCCTCTCCTATTGGTGTTTCTAATGATACTGGATCTTGTGCTATTTTTTGTATCTCTACTACTTTTTCTACTGGTATTTCCATTTCTGCTGCAATTTCTTCTGGGCTTGGTTCTCTTCCTAACTGTTGTAATAAGTGTCTTGATGTACGAATTAGTTTGTTTATTGTTTCTACCATATGAACTGGTATTCTTATTGTTCTTGCTTGGTCTGCAATTGCTCTTGTTATTGCTTGTCTAATCCACCATGTTGCATATGTGCTGAATTTATAACCTTTTGTATAATCAAATTTTTCTACAGCCTTTATTAATCCCATATTTCCTTCTTGGATTAAATCTAGGAATAGCATTCCTCTTCCTACATATTTTTTTGCTATACTTACAACAAGTCTTAGGTTAGATTCTGCAAGTTTTTGTTTTGCTTCTTCGTCCCCTTCTAATATTCTTTTTGCAAGAGCTAGTTCCTCATCATATGTTAAAAGTGGTATTCTTCCTATTTCTCTAAGATACATTCTAACTGGATCATCTATGTTTATTCCATCCATATTATTTAAATCTATCTCATCTATTTTTATATCTTCTACTGCTTCTAATTCCTCTATATCTGGTTCTTCTAGATCTAAATCATCATCTTTTATTACACTTACTCCCATATTTTCGAAGGCATCAAATACTTTATCTATTTGCTCTGTATTTGCATCGTCTAATTCACTTGCTAGTTCTCCATACGTTATTTCACCTTTTTCTTTTGCCTTTTTTATTATTTTATTTAATTTTTCTTCTTGGTTTTGTGCTATATCCTTTTTTGCTTCTGCTTTATTATTTCTATTTATTTCTTCATTCTTCATTAAATACAAACCTCCCTATTTTATAACTCATAAATAAAATTGCATTAAAATATTTTATGTTATATTAGCAAGTAAAATAACGCAATATTAGAATTATTTAATTTTAGCCAAACTTAGAATTGTTTTGTTTAATTCTTCTTCTAGTTCAGCAATTTCTTCTCTTGTTAAATTTTCTTGTTCTGCTTTATCTATTTTTGAAAGTATTGAATTTCTTTTTTGTAACAAATATTCTTTTCTATATGTGACAATTACATCTTCTATACATTTATTTACATCTGAAATTTCAAAATCATAAGACATAATTCCAGATAAATAATTTACAGTATCTTCATCTTCAAATAAATCGATTAGGTTTTCTATATTAATATTTCCTTTTTCTTGTACGTCATACAATTTGTTTATTATTTGAACATTTCTTTCTACTTTTATTAAATTGCTCGTTGCTATGTTTTTTAGTTTTTCAAAAGCTACATCTGGATAATTTACTAACAAATATATTATCAAGCTTTCTCTTTTCTTCGTTTTTTCGTCTACTTCTACATTATCTACAGCAATATGATTTGTAATATTTATTGGTGCTACCTTTTTTTCTAGTTTTTGCTCTGCTTTACTATTTGCATACAATAGCTTATTTATTTCTGCATAGATAGCATCTTTTGAAACTTTATATTCTAGAGAAATTTTATCTATGTATACTTCTCTTTCCATATTGTTATCTACTTTTGCTAAGATTTTTGCAACTTCATTGAAAAATTTTATTTTATCATTTACATTTTCTAAATCCAAATTTTTCTTAAGCATTTTTACTTTAAATTCTACAAGTGAAATTGCACTATCTACATATTTTTGAAATCTTTCTGGACCATACTTTACAACAAATTCATCTGGGTCTTTAGCACCCTCTATTTGTAAAATTCTAATGTCACATCCCAAATTTTTTAATATTTCTAGTCCTCTTAAAGTAGCAGCTTGTCCTGCGCCATCAGCATCATAACCTATTATTACTTTCTCACAACTTCTTCTTAAAAGTCTTCCTTGAGCTTCTGTTAACGCTGTTCCAAGAGATGCAACAGCATTGTGAATTCCTCTTTGATGTAATGATATGGCGTCCATATATCCTTCTACCATTATTATAGTTTTGGGATTGTCTTTTTTAGCTATATTAAATGCAAATAAATGTCTTCCTTTGCTATATACTACATTTTCCGGCGAATTTATGTATTTAGGCTTACTATCATCTAGTACTCTTCCACCAAAGGCAATTACTCTTTCTCTGGTGTCTACTATAGGAAACATTAATCTATTTCTATATCTGTCTATAAATTGTCCATTTTGATTTTTATTTGCAAGGCCGGACTCTAATATTTCTGCATCTGTAAAACCTTTTGATTTTAAATATTGATATAATTCATTAAATCTGCCAGAATAGCCTATTTTAAAAGCCTTTAGAGTTTTATTGTCTAAATGCCTTTTTTTTACGTATTCTTGTGCTGGTTTTGCTGTTGGTTTATATAAATTTTGATGATAAAATTCTGCCGTTTCGCTATTTAATTCGTATATTCTAGATTTTAATTTTGCAATTCTATCGTCTTCTGGATTTTCAAGCGTTGGTAATTCCACTCCTGCTCTATTAGCAAGCATTTCTACCGATTCTTTAAAGTTTATATTTTCAATTTTGCTCACAAAATGAAAAACATTTCCGCCAACTCCACATCCAAAGCAATGGAATATTTGTTTATCAGGGGATACAGAAAATGATGGAGATTTTTCTTTATGAAATGGACATAACCCAAAAAAGTTTCTACCACTTCTCTTTAGTACTACATATTGAGATATTATATCTACTATATCGTTTTTACTTTTGATTTCATCTAATAATTCGTCACTATATCTCGCCATTCTCTTTTACCTTTCTTTATTATTATATATTCGACAAAAAAACAATTAATCCTTCTTTTGTTTCCACAATATGTAAACTGATTTATTTTTTTCATACAAAAAGACTAACTTTTGGTTAGTCCTTTATTTTTATAATTTATCTAATTTTTACAAAATACCTGTTGTGTTATCATTTGAGTCGTTAAATGGAATAAATTTGCTTACTATGTTTCCTGTATCTATTGTATCCATTGTTGCTTTATGTTCTTCAAATGATAAATTAATTTTATTTTCAATTAAATCTTCTACTTCATTTTCTGATGCATGTTCAGCAAGTACAAGTTCACTTACAAGTATTTGCTTAGCATTGCTAAGCATCTTCTTCTCGCCTGTAGAAAGACCTTTTTCTTTTTGTTTATAACTTAAATTTCTAACTACATCTGCAATTTCGTAAACATTTCCACTTTTCATTTTTTCCATATTTTCTTTATATCTTTTGTTCCAATTATTAGACATTTCTGTCTCATTTGCTTCTAATACTTCTAAAACTTTTCCAGCTTCTGCTTTATTTATTACGTTTCTAACGCCTACTTCTTCTGCCTTTGCAATTGGTACCATAACCTTTACTTCTCCAGGCATTTTTATTATATAATAATCCTGCTTTTCTCCTAAGATATCTTTTTGTTCTATAGCATCTATTGTTCCTGCTCCGTGCATTGGGTATACTATTTTGTCTCCAACATTAAACATGTAATTATCTCCTTCCCTATTATATAATATTTATGTAAATAAAGCTTTTTAATCTCTTTAAACTACGTTTCTATTATACCATAAAAAATGGTAAAAGTCAAAGATTTTACCATTTTTTATTATCGTCCCTTGTGGGCTATTTTTAGCCATTTATGCGGTTTTTATGTTGTTTTTTACATAAAATTTTTTCATAATAAATTTTAATGATTTTATTAAAAAATTTTTAATTTTTGATGAATTTATTTATAATTAAAAATTTATAAAACAGTCTTTATATAAATTTTATTTTCTTGTAGATCCAAATCCACCCATTCTTTGTCCTGTTGCATTGTCGTTATCTGTTATTAAGTATTTTTCAAATATTCCTTGTCCAATGCATTCGCCTTTTTTTATTTCTACATCTTCATCTTTTATATTATAGAATGCAAACATTATTGCTCCATCATTATCTGGATTTCCATAGTAATCTTTATCTACTATTCCAACACTATTTGCAAGAACTAAGCCTTTCTTCTTTGGGTTTGAACTTCTATTATATAAACAAAGCATTTCGTCATCTTGCATATATGCTTTTATTCCTGTTTTTACAAGTGTTGGATTCATTCCTGGTTTGAATGCTGGTATAACGCAGTCTTCTGCTGCTTCGAAGTCATATCCTGCAGAAAATTTTGTTTTTCTTTCTGGAAGATTTATTTGTTTATCTTCAAATCCTTTTGCAATTTCAAATCCTCTTATTTTTTCCATATTAAATTCCTCTTTTCTTATTATTTTTCTTGCTAATTATAACATACGGAATTTATTTTGTATATAGAGCAAATCCTCAATTTTTATTTTAATTCTCTATAAAATTTAAAATTTGCAACAAATTAATTCGTTCATGGAATTTTTTTCTATGCAATAATATAATAGGAAAACCTTTATGATTTTCCTATTAATAAATAAGCTTTTAAATTTATCTTTCTATATCTGAGTCTGCTTCCTTGTTTGCAATTTTTAATTTTTCTATGAATCCATCCTTGTATATTTCTGGATATATATCTGCATAAGAAAAATCTCTGTTATGTATTTTAAATATCTCTTCATAATCGTATAACATTGATTTATTTATTGCAGAAAATCTGCTTCTTGCAGTGTCTTTACGAGTATATTTTTTCATTGTTTCATCATCTTTTGCAATTACATTATATGGTACTAAACTTATTCCTAAATTTGCTGCTGCAAAATTTCTATGATGACCATTTATTATTCCTCTTACCCCATCTACTACAACTACATCAATAGCTTCGCTTGGTAAATATCCGTTATTTCTTATGCTCTCTACTATTTCATCAAAATCAACTGCTGTATCTCTAACATTTTGCAATGGTAATAGAGTTTTTGGACTTGTCCATTTTTTTGAATATGTGTATCCATCTCTGTCGTCTTCAAAACATTCTGCAATTACCTTTGCACTATCTTTTATTGTTGAATAAGATGTGTCTATTAATAACTTATAATTGTTTTCATCTTCCAAGTCTATGCCATATCTTTGTTTATATCTTGCAACTTCTCCTCTTTTTCTTGCTGCTGTTACCTTTGTTGCTTCCTCTAATGATGAATATTGGTCTCCTGCTTCTCTGCTTGAATCGTTAAATACTCTTTTTCCAGCAATTGCATCATTTGTTGTAAGTCTTACTGAGAACGATTCTGGAAGGACATACCATCCAAGTCTAGCATCAACTATTAGTATTTCGTCATCACTACTTTCTTGTATGAACTTTTCGCCATACTTTTTAGTATTTTCGTCTAGCATTAAGTCCACGTCTTTTCTCTTTTTTTGGACTTGCTTGCTAAACTCTTCTAGTGATAATCCTTTTTCAGCTGCTAAGTTTCTAAATATTTGTCCAACAGATAATACCTTTACTTTATAACCTTTTTCTTCTAACTCTCTTTTTATTTCTTTTATTGTTGTACTTTTTCCACTAGCTGGTTCTCCTGAGATACTTATTATTTTATTCATATTTTCCTCCCGCTCTTTTTAATTAACATAATTATTTTACCACATTTTATACTATTTGTAAAGTTCTGTAAAAAATGTGTGTTCTTATGTCAGCGTTCAATTGGAAAGGCTAAGTTAATGACCTATATCTATTGTTTGAAATCTTGCTACTATTTTGGATACAGTAAAACCGATAAACACCTTGTATATTAGTGCTTATCGGTTTTGTTTATTTATATATCGATTTGTTGTTTTATGCAAACTCTGCTCGGTAGTAACGATTTTTCCCATAGCTTTGCTTTGGTTCAAACCGTTTCCTACCTACTCTACAATCTTATGTTTCCACCTAAAATTTTCCACATAACGTATTACTATGCTTTAGGTGCATAGTAATCTTTATGTTAATTTCTTGTCATTGAAGTTTTGAGTTCTTATTTAGAACCCATCGCTTCCATATCTCATGGTATCAAGTATAAAGTAGGGCGAGAACCATTGCCGCCGCCGATGCCGGTAGGATTGATGATGACACAAGCAGAAGCCGGATAGTAAGAACCATTGCCGCGGCCTCCTCTGAAAGCTCTGCTGCTGACTTCGGCGCCGGGGAGGCTGCCCGCTTCTTGGGTCCATTCCCAATAATTTCCAGCAAAGTCATATATATTATTTGCCTTCCAACTTTCACTAAAGCCTGTATTTTGCTCACTTCCATGTCCATCTGCTGTATTGTTCTCGTAGTTTCCCCAAGAAGTTGAGTCTGTTATGTTAAATCCTGAACTTGCAAGCCATTTACATGTTGCATCCCACTGCAATCCCCATATCATTCTGGTTTTTACTTTTGAACCTACAGTTAATGTTTTACAATTTTTATAGTGTTCATACCATGTTATACCTATTTGAGTAGCTCCTGTCTTCTCTCCATTTGCTGTTAACTCATATCTTCCTATATAAAATCCTTTATACTTCTCTATACTTCTTATCATTTCATCATATTCACTTACCATTGTCTCTGCCATATTTGCCAGACTACTAAATCCTGCTTTTTCTGCATTTGTGTCATTATCATATTCAGTTTCTATATCTGGCTCTCTAAAATCTGTGCTTCCCGGTAATCCTCTTGTATACCCACTTATTATTTCTGAATTTGTATACTTTGTAGTTTTTACTCCTGTAGTTCCTGAAAGTGCTATTCCTTCTGTTACGGTTGTATATAAACTACTTGGTGTTTCTACTGGTACCCACACCCATTGGTTTCCAGATAAATCTCTTCTTACATTTTCTTTTCCTTTATCTAATTCTTTATCTGCTACATTATCTGAAATTACTATTCCTTTTGCTTTTGTTCCTCCCACGTAATAGTAGCCTTCTGGTATTACTACATTTTCTACCGTTGTTTGTGAACTTCCAGAATTTCCTCCATTTCCAGAGTCTGTTTTATTTACATAATTTGATAATTCTTGTTCTAAACTATTCATTGACTTTTCAGTATTTATTCTTGCTTGTTCTGTTTTGTCTCTTGCCTCCTGTGCTTTTGTTATTATTCCGTTTTCTCCTAATACTAAGTTAAGGCTTATTCCTGCTAGTATTAATAAAACAACTATTGTAACTACAAGAGCTACAAGCGTTATACCTCTGTTTCCTTTCATAAATTTTTTCTTTTTCATTTTTTTGTTTTTTCCTCCTTCTACTTTTGTTTCGTTAAGTATATAACTTAATCATAAGATACTTATACCATAAACATATTATAAATTCAATAGAAAAGTATAATTTTAAATTATAAAAAATAGTATATAAATTCTTAAAAATTCATATACTATAAATACTTCTAAAGCAAGTAAATGTCTACAAATTTGGATTACTTACTTTATAATTAAGTTATATACTTAACGAAAAAAGTTCACAAGTCTCTTAGAATAAAACTGGAATTTTAAAGTTTCAGTTTTTATTTTATTATTTGCAATTTTTACAATGATCAAGTTTGTAAGCTCTATTATAAAAAAAGATAACGATACTTAGTTTTTTTGTATCATTATCTTTTTATTTTGTGTTCAATCTGGATTTGAATTTAATTTTAAGTTTTATCCTTTAACTTTAATTTTCGCCCAAAAAGGGGCGTCCCCTTTGGGCGATTGGGGCGAATTTTTCTATCTTGACAAAGTTTGTTTAAAGGCACATTTCTAGTATTTCTTTCAAGCGTTTGTCTTGTTTGCTTAGGTATAGGTATCCAATTAGAGCTTCAAATGCTGATGAATAGCTGTATTCTTCTACTGTAGAATTTTTTGGAACGTGATGGCTTTGTGCATTTCTGCCTCTTCTTACAATATCTTTTTCTTCGTCTGTAAGATTGTCATATATTTTGTTTAGCACTTCTACTTGTCCATTTGCTTTTACATATTTTATTGCTTCTATATGTAGCATATGTGGCTTTAATTTTGTTGTATTTACAAGATGCGTTCTAATAAATAGCTCGTATACAGCATCTCCTACATATGCCCAAGTTAGCGGTGGCATTAGTTTTACTTCTTCTAAATTTTTTTTTCTTTCTATTATTTCTTGCAATATTTTTACTTCCTTTTTATTCTTAAAATTTTTCTGCTTTTTCAATGGTTATCTTTCCAAGATTTCCGCTTCTATAGTCATCTAATATTATTTTAGATGTTTTTTCTAAATCTACTTGATTGCCTCTTAGTTTAGCACCTCTTTTTTCTCCAATGTATTCCATTACTTCTGCAATTCTTTCGTTTTCTTCTAGTTCTTGGTTATTTAATATTTTTTCAACTATATCACTATTTAGCAAGTATCTGTCTATTACATTTTGTTTGTATTCTTCTAATAATATTTTCATAAGATTATATGCTATTTCTTGTTGTTCTAGCACTTCACTTTTTATTGTTCCTGTATATGCTAAATTTAATGCAACCTTTTCATTGTCTAACTTTGGCCATAAAACTCCTGGAGTATCTAATAATTCAACATTGTTTGATAATCGTATCCATTGTTTCTGTTTTGTAACACCAGGTTTATTTCCCACTACTGCTGAATTTTTTTGAGCTAGTTTATTTATTATAGATGATTTTCCAACGTTTGGAACTCCAATAATCATTATTCTAATTATTTTTCCTACTCTACCTTTATTTTCAGCTTTTTCTAAATCTTTTTTCATTATTTCATTTGCTGTAGGTATTATTTTTGAAACTCCTTCTCCAGTACTTGAATTGCATAGTATTGCAGGAATGTTCTCTTTTGCAAATTTAATTACCCATTTTTGATTTTCCTTTTCATCTGCCAAGTCTGCCTTATTTAAAACTACTATTCTTTTCTTATCTTTTATTAATTTTTTTATCTCTGGGTTTTGGCTTGCCATTGGAATTCTAGCATCTAATAGTTCTACTACTATGTCTACAAGTTTTAAATCTTTTTGTATTTGTTCCATAGTCTTTTTCATATGACCAGGAAACCAGTTTATATTATATTTACTATTTTCTTCTTTATTTTCATTTTTTGCTTTTTCTTGTCTCATTTTTCTTTTTTGATATATATCCATATTTTTCACTTCCCATTTTTATAGTCTCATAGCTGTATTCCATTATAACATAAAAAGAGAGTTTCTTCTATCTCTCTTTTTATAAGTTACTATATTTATTTTACAACTTTCATATTGTAAAATTTTTTATTTATAATGTTCTATAGTTGTTTTTGTCTTCTCTTTCATCTTTTTTTATATCATATTTTTTATTTGTATAATACCAATCTGTTTTTTTGTCTGTTGGATGTAATTGTTTGTTTTTGTCTAATAGCCAATCTAGCATTGTAAATATTGGTAGTGCAATTCCTATAAATGAGAAAAATACGTTCATATAGTTTGCTGCACTAATTTGTCCATTTGTTAATACTAAATTGTTCCATAAATCTACTCCAAAATATCCTAAATATGATACTAAATATAGAATTACTCCTAATAGTTTTCTTTTTGCTATTAGCACAAAACATAAAAGTGCTACAAATAGAAGCATTATTTCTGTGTTTAAGTTTATTGGTGTAATCATAAAATCTATTGCCATTGCTGATGTGTATGTTGCAATTATTCTTACTATCCAAAATACTATATCTAATGATAAAACCATCCAAGTACTAAATTTTTGCATTTTTTCTCCTCCTAGTATGTTATTTTAAATTTAGACATTTGATCTAACGGAATTGTTATAACTGGTCTAAATGTAATCTTTTTCTCATTTTCACCACCTAAATCTGTTGCTAGAACACAATCTAAATCTCCAATTCCACCATTTTTTATTACGTAAACTCCCCACATTGCCCATGCTGGGTCACAATATATTTGATAAGTAGCAACTTGATATGCAGCTGTTGTTCCAAATAATACATTATAAACATTTTCATCAGTATAATAATTTTTTGCAAAACTCATATTATATGTTAATAATGTTCCTTTAAACCCATGGTTTCTATTATAGGATGCAGTTGTTGGAGAGCTTTTGTGTTGTTGACTCCTTGTTGTTCCAGATGTTTGCCATCCAGCGCCTTGTTCTTCCCAATATAATGCTGGTGTGTAAAAATCACCATATGCAGAGTTGTATTCTAGTGTATATTGTTTTCCATAATTTGAGTCTCCCCATCCACTGGTATGCCCTGCTTTTACACTTTTTCCTTCATCATTAAAGTTGGCTTCTATGTCTTCCATATTTAAGCATCTTGCAGTTGCTCCAACTTCTGTATTACTATATAGCTGAGAACATACATAATTCATATAATATATAGCATTGTTATATCCTTTAAATCCTTTTAAGTAAAAAGAACTGTTTGTTGCAGGTTCTGTTGTTGTAAGTTGTACTTGATTGTTTTCTTTGTCTATTTTTAATATCTTCCAAGTAACATTTACGTCTTCTGTAATTGTTTGGTCTGATGCATATCCACTATATTGAGCTTGTACTACACATGTTCTTGGTACTGGGGTGTAGTCAACTTTGTCACCTTGTTCCATTTTAGATATTCTTGTTGTCTTTTCAGCTGTTGAAACATTGCCTGCTTTATCGGTTATTTTTACTTTCATATTATATTTCACATTATTTTTTACATTTTTAAAAGTATAACTTTTAGCCTGATCATCTGTAGGATCTATTGTATAGTTTTCTCCTCCATCTGAGCTGTATTGAATTGTATCTATTCCAGACTCTCTCTCTGTAACATTAATACTTAGTTTTATTGCATCTTCTCCAATTATTTCCGTGTCAAAAGAGTTAATTGTTGGCGCATCTTTATCTTGTCTTATTATTACTTCATCATCTACATTTTCTGTTGCTTCTTTTTGTGCATTAATTATTTCTTGTGCTTCCTTTTGAGCAAGTTCTGTATTTTTATTTATCTCTTGGGCTGTTGATATAAGTCCATTATCTCCATAAATAGTACTCAAACTTATTCCTGCTAATATTAATAATACAATACTTGTTATAGCCAATGCAATTAAAGTTACACCTTTTTCATCTTTATTTCTTATGTGCATATTTTTCTCCTTCTGTAAAATTATTAAGCGAAAGAAAATCTGATTTTCTTTCGCCTCAAAACTTTTTATTAATCTACAAAATCAAATTCATCTTTGAATTTATCTTTAAATATTTCAAATACTTTGTTTAATATTTCTTCATCATCTACACTTACATATGATTCTTCTTCAGAGTCATCATCTGTGTCTTCTACTTTTAATATTACTACTTCTCCTGGTTCATCGCTTTCTTCATCTGCTGGTAATAATACAACATATTCTTCGTTATCTAGTTCTATTAAATCTAAAAATTCAAATTTATTTTCTTTTCCTTCTTCATCATTTAATATTACTATGTTATCCTCTAATTCCTCTCCTAAGTTCTCGTTTGGTCTGTTTTCACTCATTTTGTTTTCTCCTTTCAAATTTATATTAATTTGTATTGCTACAATATTAAAATCTTTTTATTTATTATTCTACATTTTTTGCATTGATATTCATTTATTTTGATGTAATTTCATATAAGACTCTAGTATATATACGGCAGATATTGTATCCACTATATTACGTTTTTGATGTTTATTTATGTTTAAAAAGTTCATAGTTTTATGTGCTTCAACAGTTGTAAGTCTTTCATCCATTGTTTCTATTTTTATTTTGTTAAATTTACACTTTAATTTATGAATAAATTTTTCTGTAACTTCAACTCTTTCAGATTTTGTACCATTCATATTTAGAGGCAGTCCTACAACTATTGTGTCTATTTCATATTGTTCTAATATTTCTTCTAATCTTTTTAAAACTATTTTGTCATTTCCTTGATGATGAATTGTCTCTAACCCTTGTGCAGTAATTCCTAATGCATCTGTTATGGCTAGTCCAACTCTTGCATCTCCATAGTCTATTGATAGTGTTCTCATATTATTTTCCCAATCCTATATATGTTTTTACCATCTCTTCTAATAATTCGTCTCTTTCTACTTGTCTTATTAAATTTCTTGCATTGTTATGACTTGTTATGTATGTTGGGTCTCCAGAAAGTATATAACCAACTATTTGATTTATTGGATTATATCCTTTTTCTGTTAATGCTTTGTAAACATCTTTTAATATTTCCTTTGTTTTATCGTTTTTTTCTTTTTCGACATTAAAGCTAACTGTTTCGTCTGTAATCATAAAATACCTCCTATAAATAATTTATATTACTCTCAGCCGAATTGGCTGTATCTAAGTATTCCTCTAACTTTTTAGTAACTCCTACTAAGGCTGTTCCTTTGTAGTATTTTGCAAGTGCAATATTAATTACTGGTGAAACTTCTACTTCTTTTCCATTATAATCATCTGCTGGTGTAATTTTTAATACTTCAATTTGTGCTTTCATCGCTTTCATAAATTCTTCTACAGCTTGTAATTCTACGCCAGAAAATACTATTGCAAATTTAGGTCCCATATATCTAACAAATAAATATTCTGGTGCCAAATTTTGCT
The DNA here is from genome assembly GCA_934122035.1 of uncultured Clostridia bacterium. Lineage (GTDB taxonomy): Bacteria > Bacillota > Clostridia > TANB77 > CAG-508 > CAG-245. The sequence continues at coordinate 22,302 of CAKOVP010000001.1, forward strand.
TTATTATATTGCAAATTTGATTTATTGTTTTATCACCTGTTTTTCTGCTTACAGTTTCGTTTATTGTAACTAAATTTGTAATTTTAAATAAGCAAACTGTTGAAGTATCGTATTTGTCTATTACTTTTTTGCCTTCTGTATATAAATATTCTGCTGTTTTTAGCTCTGAATATTCATCATCTCTAACTATCTTTTCTACTATTGACTGATTTTCTACTGTTTTTAATACAGATATTATGTTGTTTTTTACAACTTCTAATATTGTTGTATCTGTATTGTCGAATTCATGAGGAGTGCTTCCTTCAATAATCCAGTAGCCTATATATACATTATCTATATATAATGGGAAAAACATAGCAGATTTTGCTCTTCCAAATTCCATTTTTTGATATGGTAATTTTTCATTTTCACTATTTACTGTAATGTATTTTGGTGTCGCAGTTTCAATAGAATCTCTAAACACTGGCTCTGATTGTAAATTTTTTAAAGTTTCCCAATGTTTTTCCATTACATTAGAGGCTTTTATTTCATAGTCTGCTCCATTATATACTACAATTGTTGAATATTTTATTTTATATTTCTCTATTAATATGTCGTTTATTCTTTGTAGTTTTTCATCTGCTGAAGATGTTTCACTTACTGTATTCATAAAATCTTGTAATACATTTAAACTTGTTATTTGTTGATCAATATTTTTAAACGCATCTACTTTTTTATGAATAGACATATTGTATACCATTAGTCCTACTATTATAGCTACTAAAAAAAGTATTATTACTATTATCAAAAAGTATCACCCCTTATGCTTGTTATTTTAAAAATTTCTTCTCATTTTATTAAGTGTTTCATTCATATTATTATTAAATTGTGTACTAGATTGCTTTTTATTTGCTTTACTATAATCATTATAATTCTTTGGAGCACTGCTGTTTGCAATTAGTGGATATACCATATCTCCTAATTTATTTAATGCTGTTAAGAATGCTTTTGAATATCCTTTTAGTGTAACTTCACAATCAACTAATCTCTCCAAATATTTTGCATATGTTTGATCTTCGAATGGAATATTTGTATATCTTATTGTGTCTTTGTTAAATAAATTGTTTTGATATGTTGTTGCAGGATCGTTATAACAAGATATTCCTCCAATTACCATTCTGTCTGTTAGTTTTCTAAGATTTAATGTTTTATTTAATACAATTCTTAGTTTGCTTTCATCTAATACATTTTTGTGTTGTAATTCATTTAGAAATGCTGTTAAAGGCTGAATTGTAAGTATGTCGTATGTTTGTACTAGATATATTTCTTGTGCATTTACAAAATATTCTACATTTGTATTAAAATCGCAGTCTAATAATATTAAAGAATAATTTTCTGCAAGTGTTGATAATATATTCTCGCAATCATCTAGACTTGGATTATTACCAGGAAGTGTTGTGTACACAGTAAGATTTTTTCCTGCTGGTATTCCATCTGCAATTCCACTTCTTAGATTATCTATACAATTAAATGCTTTGTTTCTTAAGTTGTCATCATTCATATTGTAAATGTAATATGCATTTTTATTTTCTGTAAGGTCTAATATTGCAGTCTTTATTCCTTTTTCTGATAGTAATGTTGCTAGATTGTTAACTAAGAATGATGTTCCGTTTTTTGATGTTCCAACAAATGCAACTATCTTTTTATTTCCAACTAATAAATTAGAAAGATTGCTTCTTCTAGCTTCTGTATTATATAAGCTTGTTTGATTATTTTCTACTTCATTATTAGTTTCAGAATAATTATTGTATGAATTATACATATTATTCTCATAGTTATTATTTATTGGTTTTAATTCTGGTTCTCTATATACTGGTTCGGCAACATTTTGTTTTTGCACTGTTTCTTCAAATCCTGGAAGGAAAGTATCATCTGCTTGGTTGCTACTTTCATTATTAGCTAGTCCAAATAAGTCTATTGGTTCTTCCTCAACTGGTTCCACTTGCTGTACTGGTTGTACTACTTTTTCTTCCTTATTTTTTTGTTGCTTATCATAACTACCTTCTGTTTCTTGAGGTCTATCAATTGGCTCTTCTTGAAGACCTGGTAAAATCATTTCTTCTGGTTCTACATTTTTCTTTGGTCTTCCTCTACCTCTCTTAGGTTTTTGAACTTCCTCTTGTACTGGTTCTGCAACCTCTTTTTTAGGACGTCCTCTACCTCTCTTAGGAGCTTCCTCTATTTGAACATTCTCTATGTTATTTAACTTTTCTTCTATTTCTTTTGAAGCTTCAAATGGTACTAGTTCTTCTACTGTTGGTTCAGCATTCTCTTTTGGTTCTAAAGCTCTTACTGATGGTGCAATTTTTGCCTTTGGTTCTTCTTTATATACTTTTTCTACATTTTGCAAGTTAACTGAAGAAGGTATTACTACAGGTTTTGTAATTTTTCCTTTTTGTAGTTGCTCATTTATTAGCCCTATTCTATTATTTTGAACTCCATTAATATCTCTAGTAACAATTCTGTTTTTCTGCTCTTGTGCTTGTTGTTCTTTTGCTTTTCCTTTTACACTTCCAATCATTACTTGTTGATATTTAGGTGATTTTTCTTCTAACACAGCTCTAACATTTAATGGTAGTTTTGCAGCAATTATTTTTAATTGAGCTTGATTGTACTGAGCTGCAATATCATCAAAACTGTATACAAACCTTTCTTCATCATTGCCTAATCTTTTGTAATGTCTTATTATATTATTCATTTCATCCTCTGGCACTGTATCTGGGTTTACACTTTGATACTCAATATCATCGGATTCGATTCCATAATATACTTTTGCTTCTTTTTTTGTACGTGGCTGAGCGATCAGTCTGCAAACATTTTCCATACTTCTATCTCTGCCCAATAAAACATTGTATATTCCAATACCAAATAATTTTATTAATATTGAATCTTTTTTCTCTCTTCTATCTGTTGCAATTAAAATAATAGGTATGTCTCCTTCAGTACTGTTAGATGCTTCATCACTAATTGCATCTAATTTGTCGAAAAGGAAATTATCTATTACTTCGTAGTTATTGTTTGTGTATGGTTCCAAATCTTCTCCTATAACTATTCTGTCATAAGATTTATCCTTTTGTAATTCTTTAATTATTGCATTGAAATAATAAACATTTTTCCAAGAGATTATTTCTTTATACATTGATTGATATTTTTTAATAATTGACTCTGAAACATTTTCATTATTTACAGCGAATAAAACTTTCATTTGTTAACTCCTCCAACCTTTTACAACTATAGCAAATACTAATGGTAAAACTTGACATATTATTATTATTGTAACGCTTGCTATCATTAAGCCAAAGCCTTTGTCTCTTACGTCTAGTTTTTTAATTCCTATTATGTATTGATATATTGCAGCAATAACTATTGCCACAAAACCAAATGGAATGCTGTATATTCTAATTCTGTTTAACAAATATGCAGTAAGTCCATATGCATCTGATCCATAAGCTTCTTTATAGTCTTCTAGTGTATTTAGTTCTTTTTCTTTTATTTCTATTAGTTTTCCTGTTACTGTATTTTGATTTGTAACTGTTGCCGTGTTTTCTGCATATGCAACGCTTGTTCCAACTAAACAAAGCATTATGCAAATTACTGTTATTACCTTTTTCATACAAACTCCTCTCTATTTGCTTTTTGCCATAATCTTCCTATAATATTTTACATATAACATTTTACACTAGAATATTAAAAATAGCAAGAAAAATACTTACTATTTTTTTATATTTTTGCAAATAATTATTTGCTTCTTTGAACTATTTCTACTATGTCTGCAATATATTTACTTATTCCTGGAATATTAAGTTTTATCAATTTTTGTAAAAAGTATATAATTACTGCTGTAATTATTGAAAATCCAATTCCTATTCCCGCTCCTTTTACAATTCCAGAAGAAAAACTTCTAGCTAAATACTTTTTTGTGTTGCCTGTTAATTCTATTAAATCTAGCACGTTATTTTTATTTAAATTGTAATTTATTTTTATAAGTTGAAGAAGTAGCTTTCTTTCTATTTTTTGTTTTATTTTATGTTTTTTTACTGTGTAGTTTTTTCTATGTGCCCTTATTTTATCTAATATTTTTCTTTTATATACTTTTCTCTTTTTCATAAAAAATAATCCACCTTATATTTAGGATGGATTATTTTTATTTTTTTATTCTACAATATTAGAATTTTCTATAGTCTCATTATTTAAATTTTCGTTTATTGTGTTTTTATTTTCTTGCTCTTTTTTGTCTATTTCTTTTTTTAGTGCTTCTAGTCTATTTACTAATTCTTGTAGTTTTTTAGTGTCTTTTCCTATTTGTTCCCAATCATTGCTTTGTGTAGATGTTTTTAAGTTGTTATTTGCTTTTATTATTAAATTTACAAGTGTTTCTATGCTATCTGTATCTTGAACTTCTATATCTACGGCATTTTGAGAAACTAAGTTTGTTAATGCTTCTGCATAAGTATTTCCTATGGCAACTTTTGTTCCTGATGCAACAACTACTTTTTTAAGTACTGGTAATGAATCTGTTTCATTTACATATTGTTGATATATTGGCTCTATATATAGAAGTATGTTGTTTATTGGAACTATTATTATTTCTTTTGTAATTTTTGTTCCAGTAACATTTATACTTTCTATCTCTTTTGAAATTGTTTCATCTTGACCTATTTGTGTATCTAATTGCATTGGTCCTAGTATGTTGCTATCTGTTGTATAATTGTATAATTTTAATACATTATTTCCATTTTCATCGCAAGAACCTACTAAATATGCTTTTAAATTTTGTTTGTCATATGGAGTGTAAGGAAGTACTAGTCCAAGTCTAGATGTACTGCTATCTACAGTTTTTACCATTGTATAATATGGTTCTATGTCTTTTCCTTTTGTTGCAGTCATTTTACTGCTTGCATTGTGTTTTGCAACTTCCCATACATCATCACTTCTATAAAGTACGTCTGGTTGTACGTTGTGATATCTTTCTAATATTTCTGCTTGAATTTTATATAAATATTCTGGATACACAAAATGATTGCTTATATCTTCTGGAATTTCTTCTTCTGAGAATAAGTCTGGATATATGTTTTTGTATACCATTGCTATAGGGTCTGTTTTATCTGTAATATAGAATGTTACTTCTCCTGAATATGCATTTATTATTACTTTTACAGAGTTTCTAATATAGTTAATTTCTTTTTTAGTTATTCCATTATTTTCTAGCATTGTTCTTTGCGAATATGGATAATTGTTTGTTGTTGTATAAGCATCTAATACCCATACAAGTTCTCCATTATTTGTTATTACCATATATGGATCTTCGTCGTAAGTTAAATATGGCATAACTGTTTTTGCTCTTTGAATTACATTTCTGTTTGTTAAAATTTTGCTGTCACTTTTTACATTTCCAGATAATACTAGTTTTGCGTCTTTTTCTTTTATTGCAAGTACTATTCTATCTAAGAAATTTGCTGTTAGTCCTGCTTTTCCGTCATACACATTTTCTGCATTGCTTACTGCATCTTCTGTTGGATAGTCGTATTCTTTTTTGCTGTTACTGTTTGTTACAACTGTGTCGTTTGTTTGTAATCCAAAGTATATTCTTGGTTCTTGTATATCTATTACTTCGTCTGTTTGTTCAAAAGATTTTTGAAGATGATTTATGTTTCCAGATGAAGTTACTGTACTTGCAGATGTTATTATTGCACCAAATCCGTGTGTGTATTCATATGTTTTGTTGTTATATGTTCCTTTAGAACTTGCTATTTCTCTTGGTGTTACATATACTAAACGTTGTTTTTCTTCTATAGAGTATACTCCTAATTGTGTGTTTTTGAATGTATAGTAACCTTTGCTTGTTTGAAGTCCTGTTAAGTCTTTTAATACAGTTTCTTTACTAACAATTGGTACATTGTTTATTGTATCTGAATTTTCTGTAATAGCACTTTGCGAAATTGTTCCACCGTCTGTAACTGTTGTTTCTTCTATATCAATGTCATAAGCTTTTTTTGTATTGCTTATGTTTTCTGCAATAAAGGTTCTTTCTTTATCAAGTTCATTTGAGTTTACAAATGTTAAGTTGAATCCAACCATTACTAGCATTAAACATACTAAATATGTTGGCACTATTAAAATAAATTGAATTACTTTTTTAGTATTTCCTTTTCTGAACTGTTTTATTGCTTTAAATACAGAAAATACAATTATAAAGGCAAGAGCTACATAGCCCCATAATCTTATTGTTGTTTCTGTAAGACCTGCACCAAATAATGAATAGTTTTCCGATTCATCATTATTTAGTATTAAGAATTTTTGTACTCCAACATTTTGAGTTTCTAATAGTACTAATGAAGCAAGTATGATTGTTAGTATTTTTATATTAGTTAAAGCCTGCTCTAATATAGGGCTCTTTTTAAAAGATTCCCTGCTTATTCCATCAAAATATATGTTAAATACAATTAAGTAATATATTACAGCATATATTGTTGATATAACTACTGATACTAAAGCATATAGAAGTACTAATTCCAAGAATGGCCATATAAATACAAAATATCCTATGTCTAGCCCAAGAACTGGGTCTGTAGCAACAAATTGAGTGCTATTAAAGCAAGGAAGTGCCTTTTCCAAAATCATTCCAGATGTTGTAATTGTTACTAGTATTGCTACTATGAAGGATATTGATTTTTGTGGTAATTTGGGCATTTGCTTTTTTTCGTCATCGAAAAATGTTTTTAATCCTTTTTTTACTCTTGATGTAGTAATATACATTATGCTAAATGATAGTACAAAATTGATTATTGCTGTTATAGAAATGTTTTGCAAATTCTGCCAAAATATTGAAATGTAGTTTTCTCCAATTTCTTTAATTTCTAGATATTCGCCTCTTTCTACTACATAAGCAATTATTAAAGCGATTGCAAATACAGCAAGAACAATTCTTCTTCTTGTTTTGCTTTTCTTTATTTTTTCCTCATTTGCAACTAAATTCACATTTTCTATATTTTCATCTTTTGAATTTTCTCCATTTTTATTTTCTTTAATTTCTTGATTTTCTTCTGGTTTGTTAGATTCTACTTCATTTGTTGTTTGTTTTATTTCTTCATTATTTTGTTTTTTTTCTTTCAAACTAATTCCTCCAATCTTAAATTAAAGCTTTTACAAAGTCCTCACTATTAAATATTTCCATATCGTCTATTTGTTCACCTACACCAATAAATTTTACTGGTACTTTATTTTCGTTTACAATTCCTATAACGCTACCACCTTTTGCTGTTCCATCTAGTTTTGTAAGTATTATGCCTGTAATATCTACTGTCTCTTTAAATGCTTGTACTTGAGATATTGCATTTTGACCTGTTGTAGCATCTAAAACCATTAACACTTCTTCTGATGCATCTGGTAATTCTTTATCTATTACTCTTTTTATTTTTACAAGCTCATCCATTAAATATTTTTTATTATGAAGTCTTCCTGCAGTATCACAAATTAGAACATCTGCATTTTGTTCTTTTGTGATTTTTATTGCATCATATACAACAGATGCAGGGTCTATTCCCTCTGCTCTTTTTACTATTTGGCATCCGCTTCTATTTGCCCAAATTTCTAGTTGTTCTACAGCTGCTGCTCTAAAAGTATCGGCTGCTGCAACAACAACTTTTTTTCCATCTTTTTTTAGTCTATTAGCAATTTTTCCAATTGATGTTGTTTTTCCAACTCCATTTACTCCAACTACTAATATTACAGCTGGTTTTGTTTGTAATTTTAGGCTAGAATCTGTTTCATCAAAAATCTCTTTAATTTCTTTTCTTAAAGCTTCCTTAACTTGCTCTGCATCTTGGATATTTTCTTTTTTTATTCTTTGTCTTAGTTTCTCTATAATATCTGCTGATGTATTTGCTCCAACATCAGACATTATTAGTGCTTCTTCTAGTTCTTCTAATAAATCTTCATCTACTTTTCTAAAATTACTAAATATATTGTTCATTTTTTCATCAAATGATGTTTTTGTTTTGTTTAAGCCATTTTTTAATTTATCAAAAAATCCCATTATTCTTTTCCTTTCGTATGTTAATTATAGTTAACCTTTTCTATTTTACCATAAAATGCAAAAAAATACTAGAGGAAAATAAATAATCCTCTAGTATGTTAATCATCACCGCAATTGTCACAGCCAAAGATATTAACGTTACTCCTTCTTCTTTGTTTAATCTATTCCTCTAAAATTATTTTCCTCCTTCAAGGTATACTTGTTAGAATTTGTATATAATGTGTAGAATTCAGAATTTATAAAAATAAAGCAATTCTGAAACCAGTACTATCATTTGCACTATCAGAAGTATAACCTCGTGAATTAGCAGATGTTCGACCAGAAATTCCTCCATAACTGCCTCCTCTTGAGACAATTTTTGAAGTATCAGAATATTTTTCAGTTGTCATTTCTGCTACATTTCCAGCAATGTCATAAATATTTTTTATTACACTAGAACAGCCAGTTGTAACTAATATTGATCTACTCACCATTTTTCCTGCCTCGTTGCCTGAAAAGTCAATATATCCAACATAAGTGTTATAAAAATTACCAGGCATCTGTCTCCACTCAGTATAAGAAATGCCTTCATTTTTTGGTATAAATGTCATCATTGCATCCCAAGCATAACTACTTGGCAATTTAAAATTTAATTCATTCCCATGTTTTATTTTAAAACTTTTTACTAATTCTTGTGCTTGTGCCAATGTTACATAATTATATGGTGCTTGTCCTCTTTTTATTGTTACAGTGTTAGTTGTTGAAGAATTTTCATCTCTATAGTTTTTTGACTCTGTACTCTCTTTATCTCCAGCTTCATACCTTCCAAGGTAAAATCCTTTATACATGTCTACACTATTTTTTTCATCATCTGGTAACTTCTCTGTAAAATATTTTGTATTTGAACTACTAAAATTTATTTTTTCAGAATTTGTCTCTGTATCTATTTCACCAGTTGCAACCTGAGAACCACTAGCAACTCTTTTATAGTCTTTTATATCATCTACAGGTATCCAAACAAATTGATTGCCTACTAAATCAGTACCAACACTAGTAGCTCCACTATATTTATTTTCATCCTCTTTTTCATCCGAAATTATTAGCCCCCATTTTCTTGTTCCTCCAACATAGTAAAATCCATCTGGTATTATTACTCCATCTATCATATTGTCCACAATATATACGCCTTTTCCAAATGTTACGTCTGTTATTGCGCCTTCTTCTCTTCCATCTGCTTGTTGTCCTGATATATTAACAGCTATTTTATCTCCTGCTGAAAGTCCACTATCTGCTGATATTGTGTAACTTGCTGTTCCTATTGTACCATTCCAAGTAACTGTAACTTCCGTATTATTTATTTTTACTGTAGGTGTTTGAGTTAGTTCATAGTTTGTTATTATTCTTAATGTTACCTTATCTCCAAGTGTAGCTTTGTTCTTATTAGATCCATTGCTTTGCATTGTAACAGATGCAACTATGGGAAGATCTGTTTTTTTATAATAATTTCCAGCAACAAAGTCATCTGTTAAAGTATAATATGTTATTCCATTTATTGTAATTCCTTTTACATAGTATACTGTTAAACTAACATCATCAACAACATACAAATCAGTTGTTGTATAATTTTTTTGTTTATTTCCTTCGCCATTATTTAATTCAACGTCTAGTAAGTCTGTTTTTATTGGATAATAGTTGCCTCCATCGTTTACGTTTTTCATATCTGAGCTTATATTTAAAGCTATTTTAGTACTAGTATCTATTGGTAATGTTCCATTATTCAAATAATATACTTTTACTTCTTCTGTTAGAGTTACTATATCTTCTTTTACTTCATTAAATCTTTTTAATTCTGTGCTAGTCGATAAACTTGATGTTATAGATATTACCAGAATCATCATTACAACTATTGTAACAACTAAAGAAATTAATGTTACACCTTTTTCGCTTTTTAGGTTTTTATGCATCTCTAATCGCATTCCTCCTTCTAGGCACAAATAAGGTTGATAAATTTAATTATATTTCAACCTCTTAGCCTTTCTTCTGTATACATTTTTCTTTATAATATCATACCATTGGTGTAGTTTCAATAAATAAATTAATTTGTAATAAATTTGTAATTTTTTAATTTTGTTGCTTTTGGCCATGGATAATTTCTAAATTATCTTGAAAAAAAAATTTTGCTGTGTTAGTATGTAATTAATATTATTTAACAATATTTTATAAGTTAGGAGAAAAAAGTGAGAAAAGATAGTAAAATAAGTGGAATAACTTTAATATCCTTAGCTGTGACTATTAGTGTATTAATTATTTTATCTGGAGTAACAATAAGTAATTTATTGGGAGAGGATGGTATATTAGAAAAATCAAATCATCAAAAAGAAAAGAGTATGGTAACAATATATAAAAACCGTATAGAAACAGTAATAAATGAAAGTAAATTAAAATATAGTACAGATAATTTAAGCCTCGCAGAATTAAATGTTGAATTTAATAATAAAGAATGGGCAAGTAGCATGAGAATAACAGAGAGTGGAACAGATAAGCTACAAGTAAAAACAAATGATGGTTACTTTTTTTATGTAACTGAAAAGTCTATAGAATATAAAGGTACAAATCAAGAGGATAAGGAAGAGATTAAAATTCCAACGTCAGATGAAATATCGTACACTCCGAAAGATACAAATTGGCATGTGACTACAGTGAAAGAAGCAATAGATTATTTGATGAATAACTAAAATGTGTGAAAGGAAGTAATAAAAATGAGATTTATAAGAAAAAATATTAAATTGATTATAGGGATAATAATAGGTATAACTATTACAAGTTGCATAAGTGTATATGCCACATATACATACTTTGCAGATGAAGTAAAATATACTGATAATAAAAGTGTAAAACAAGCGTTGGATGAATTATATGCAATGAAAAACAGCAATGCAGAATTGGATAACTTAAAAAAACTATTAAATCAAACTAATGCAACTTCGCAAGATATTTTAAATGGGAAAATAGCATATAGTGGCGGAAATCTAATTACAGGAACATTAAATACAGAAAAAAATTGGACATTAGTAATATCATATAAAATATACTTAGGCTGGAATGGAAATACAGGATATGGATATAATGAAGGTAAAATTACAGTAAAAAATAAAGATGGAAACAGAACAATAGTTAACAGTGGCGGTTCATTAGCGAGTGCAACTGAAAATTGGAATGGAAATTATAGTATAAACTCAAATATTGCAGATGTTAAAATTGAATCGTTTACAATAGATGAATAAGATATGAGATATTTGATTTGGATATTGTTAGCGAAAGGAGCAAACATGAATGCAAACGAACCATTAGCATATAGAATGAGTCCTAAAACGCTGGAAGACTATGTGGGACAAGAATAAATTTTAGGACAAGATAAAATTTTATATAGAACAATAAAGGCAGATAGACTATCTAGCATTATATTATGGGGACCTCCTGGATGCGGAAAAACGTCTCTGGCAAGGGTTATAAGTAATACTACTAAATATAAATTTACAAAATTGAATGCTGTAACTGCAGGAGTTGGAGACATTAAAAATGCAATTGAGGAAGCTAAAAACCCTTTTTAAACCCATCTGGAAGATGTATATTATTTATAGATGAAATTCATAGATTTAACAAATTGCAACAAGATGCATTGCTTCCATGTGATCAATTCTGACAAATTTTGAATTAACTAATTTGTGTAGTTTGTCAATTAATCCTTGTTCTATAAATTTGTCACAGAATTCCATTTCTGCTGAACCTTCACAGTCGGCACATGTTATTATAGGAGTATTAACATATACATATCCATTGTTTTGAAAATACTCGTGTATTGCAAATGCTGCAACACTTCTAATTCTAAATACTGCATTAAAAGTATTTGTTCTTGGACGCAAATGTGCAACAGTTCTTAAATATTCAAAAGAATGTCTTTTCTTTTGTAATGGATAATCTGAATCTGCTAAATTAAATATTTCTACACTATCTGCATGAATTTCGAATGGTTGCTTTGCATTCTCCGTTTTTACAACTTTTCCAGTTACTATAATAGATGAACTGATTGTTAATTTACGAACTTCTTCAAAATTTGCTAATTTATCGTTGAAAACTATTTGCAAATTATTGAAAAAAAGAGCCCTCATTTAATTCTATAAATCCAAAAACTTTTGAATCTCTAACTGTTTTAACCCAGCCAGCAACTTCAACAGTTTTGTCAATGTAATTTTCTGTGTTACGATATAAATCTTTAATTGTTACTTTCTCCATAAGAAACGCTCCTATCTCTATTAACATAAGGAAATTATACGCGCAAATGGCAAAAAAATAAAGGAAAAAAGAAATCGAATGTGAAAATTATGAATAAACATTGAAATTTTGTTGCTTTTTTGCTTGACTTTTAAGCTGTTTTGCTATAGAATAGTATAGCGTAATTAGAGTATGACCATATATAAAAACTTCTCCCCGGTAGTTTTTATAATGTGATTTCATATATATTAAAATATTTATATTGAATGGAGGGTATTTTTTACCATGAATAATACAACATATAGTATTAAAAAAAGTGAAATTGAAAGAAAATGGTATATAATCGATGCTGCTAACAAACCATTAGGAAGAGTTGCTGCAGAAGCTGCAAAACTTTTAAGAGGAAAACATAAACCTACTTATACTCCAAATATGGATGCAGGAGATCACGTTATTATCATAAACTGCTCAGAAGTTGTTTTAACAGGAAATAAAGCAACACAAAAAATTTATAGACATCATTCTTCATACATTGGTGGTATGAAAGAAATACAAGCAAAAGATATGCTTGCAAACAAACCAGAAAAAATGATGACTTTAGCTGTTACAGGTATGCTTCCTCACAACAGTTTAGGAAGACAAATGGCTAAAAAATTAAGAGTATACGCTGGAGCTGAGCATGAAAATATGGCTCAAAAACCAGAAGTATGGAATTTTTAATTAGGAGGGAGAAATAAAAATGCCTAGAACAAAAAAGGAACAAGAAGTTTTTAATGGTACTGGAAGAAGAAAAAGTTCAGTTGCTAGAGTTAGAATAATGAGTGGAAAAGGAAATATCACAGTTAATGGAAAATCATTAGATGAATATTTCGGAGAAGAAACTCTAAAGGTTATTGTTAGACAACCTTTAACAGCTACAAATACTTTAGATAAATTTGATGTTATTGCTACAGTAAAAGGTGGCGGTTTCTCAGGTCAAGCAGGAGCTGTTCGTCATGGTATAGCAAGAGCTTTAAATGAAGCTAACAGAGAAGAATATAGACCAACTTTAAAAGCAAGCGGATTCTTAACAAGAGATTCTCGTAAGAAGGAAAGAAAGAAATATGGTCTTAAGAAAGCTAGAAAAGCTCCACAATTCAGCAAGAGATAGACTTTGTATACAAAAATCGAAAGTTTTTATACTTTCGATTTTTTCTTTAATTTTAATATTCAGTTTTCTAAAAAATAAAACCAACTATATTTCTTTTTTATATATCAAGTTTTTTTATTTCTTTTATGCCTATTTCTCCATTTTTTCCTATCATTGTGTATCTCATATTTTGTATATATTTTTCTATTTCTTTTATTTTTTCTTTAAATTCATATTCCATTGGATAATTGCTTGTATTAATTAGCTGTATATTATTTATTATTATTCCCTCAAATCCTCTTTTTATATTTATTTCTCCGCTTATACAAATTTAATATTATTGCTGTTCTATTTATATTATATTGATTTATACTTTCTCTGTTAAAGTCAAAATTTATTATATATTTTGCTCTTGCAAGGCTTTTTCTTTTATTGTTCAGTACAGCTAGCATCTCTAAATTCTCTTCTGCCCTATCTTCTAATTTTTTTAGCTTTTCTATATTCTCTGTTACAATATAAATCATTTTATATTGCTTTTTAAAGTTCTCCAATAATTTTGCATCAACTTCATTATTTGTTAAAACATATATGCTCTGTTCTTCTGCTTGTTCATTTTTTATTTTTATTATATTATTTAAAATTTCTATTATAAAAGTACAATAAATCGCTTTACTGTTTTCATTTTCTTTTATTACATCTTCAATATAATTCTGATGTGTTTTATAATGAAATACTTTTAATAGCCTTATTAAACAATATTTATTCCTGTTATTATTTCTATCTTTATCCTTATCATCATTTAATTTTAAATTAGTTTTTATACACTCTATTACTCTTTTAGACGGTATTATATCTATTTGCTCTTTTCTATTTACATTTCTTATTAATTTATAAATTCTTCTATTAATTTTCTCAACTGTTTTTTGAACATTTTTATACACCTTTTCTCTTATATAATAAATATCATCATTTAAAGTATTGTAATTCTCTTTTTCATTCTCTTCATATACATCAACATAAATCTTCAAAACAATCACCATTAAATATTATTTAACAAATAAAATTATTATTCTTTTTTAAATACACTATTTTTTACATCACCTGTCTAAAGAAACTAATACATTGGAAAAAAATATTCAAGTCAATAACTCGAATAACTGCTTGCAAAATTGATGCTTCATAATTTTGTAAGTAGTTTGAAGATGTTTTGACGCAGAATATTCTTTTTACAACTGTATTAGTTTCTTGTTACTCATCTTAAATAAAAGCTAATACATTGAAAAAAATATTCAAGTCAATAACTCGAATAACTGCTTGCAAAATTGATGCTTTATAATTTTGTAAGCAGTTTGAAGATGTTTTGACGCAGAATATTCTTTTTACAACTGTATTAGCTTTTTAATATTCATTATAAATAATTTAAATTACTTCACATTAAGTATCTCAGATATTGTTCCCCAAATTTCCTCTGGTTCTCTGTCTTTTGCCCAGAATGATGCTCCAGCTAAATTATACGTGTTTACTAAGTTCAATTTGTATGTTAAAGATTTTGTATCTTCTATCCACATTTTATATGTTTTTCCATTTTTAGTATATTCAGCATAATTTTGTTTTAAAGAATCATCCCAAGTAATTGTTGCATTTTCTGGTAGAGTTTGCTTTATCTCGTTCATAAATACAACTTTGCTATCTATGCTCCCATTTTTTTCCGTCCAAAGTCTTGTATAGAATGGTGCTCCTAAAATTAATTTTTCCGAAGGAACTTCCTCTTGCTTTAAGAATTTTTTTATGTTTGCTTCTACCCAATCGCATCCTGCTGTTGTTCCTTCTTTTGGAGATGATATACCATTTTGGTCATATCCCATAAATACTATATAATCTGCTGCTTTTGCTATTTCGTTTCTGTTATAACACAAAGACCAATCTGGAGATCCATCTGGTGCTGTTACATCTACAGATAGAACTTTACCTAAATCTCTTAGTCTTGGAGCAAGCTCTACTACTAGTCTTGTATACATTTCCTTATCTGATTCGTAAATGTTTTCAAAGTCTAAGTTTATTCCATCTAAGTTAAATGTAACAACTGCTGTTATAATATTGTCTATAAGTTTTTGTCTTAGTTCATAATCATTTATGATTTCTGATGTTGTGTCTTTTAAAGAATTATTAGAGATTGATGCCCAAACTTTATATCCGTTGTTATGAGCCCAATTTATATAGCTAGTTCCTCTTGTTCCAACATTTGCGACTATGTTTCCTTTTCCAAGTTTTTGTAATGTAAAGAATGTTGGAGAGACAACATTTACTCCCTCTATTTTTCCACTTCTTTGAGGAGCTTGTCCATATTCTGAGAAATAATCCCAAAACATACTAATATTTCCTTCTATTTGCTTTTCTATTTCTAAATTGTCTCTTACTTTTTTTGTATTTGCAAGTGTGTTCGTTTTTACATAACCAACTTTTCCACTTTCTGTTGTAACTTTTGTCCAACCATTTGCTACATTTTCTTGATTTGCTGCAATTGTTAGTGTATCTCCTTTTGCAACCTTTGCAACTGTTCTAGAAAAAGTATCTGGTTTGTATTTTACTTTGTTGTTTTTACTGCTATTTGCATAAGTTAGTTCTTTATCTAAGGAAACAAGTATTACTGTATCTGTTTCCTGTGAATACGTTGTTTCCACATTATATACACTCTTGCTTATTTCTGAAAATGGCAAATAAAAATTATCATTTACTTTTTTGGCAGCTGCAATTAAGTCTTTTTCAGCTCCATTTACAATCATTTTTTTCTCGTCTAATTTTAATGTAGCAACTTTTGTATTTGAAGTTGTAATTATCTGATCATATTTATTATCATAAAATATGCTTCCATCAAAGAAATTTGCAATATCCTTTGTTGATACATAAATTACTCCATTTTCTACTATAACATCATTTTTCAAATTTTTTGTAATGTTACTATTATTTATAACCAAATTTGTTTTTGCTGTTATATCATTTTTTATATAATTTGATGATTTATTTAATACAAATGCTGTTGCAAGCAAGAATATTATTACTACTACCAATTTATATAAATATATTTTTTTCTCTTTTTTTGCCTTTTTTATCGCCATATTTTATTGGTTTCCTTTCCTTGGGCACAAATTTTGGGTAAAAATTTATCTATTTTTTACTCACTTTGTAGCTCTTTAGTACTTTAATATTTGATTTCTAACTATTACTTCTGGTTCTTGTAATTGCTCAGTTTTTGTTTCTTCGTTTCTTTCTTGTAACAACTTTTTTTTTCCAAATTTAGATCTTTTTCTAGATTTTATTTGATATTGTTGTTCTTCATCTACTATTGTAAAATCTCTAGTTTCGTCTACTTTTATATATTGAGGCTCATTGTTTTTATTTATGTTATATTCTATACTATTGTGTTCGTGTTTATTGTAGAATGTTTCTATATATTGCTTTATTTTATGATATCCTTTTTCTTCTTCTTCAAGGTATTCCTCTATATTATTTCTTAAATCTTTAGGAAATCTTTCCATTGGATAGTCTAAATATTTGCATTGCCAAATAGCCATTCTATCTTCACTTGTATAGTTTGAATTTATTAAATCATCACAGTTATATTCTGCTAAAAATTCTACATTTTCTATGCTGATTGTTATGTTACTCCACAAAATTCTATCGTACCTATAACACTCATGTCTTAGTTCTTTTAATAATCCATATAATTCAGCTGTTAATTTTATATATTCTTTTTCATCTAGATTAAATTTTAAAGGAATTTGATACACGTTAATTGGATTTCTTTTTATTATGCTTTTAGGAAAATAGTAAAAAAACATTTCTCCTGTTTCTTCACCATTTTCCCTTTGTATTACTGTTGCATATAAATATATACTTTCCCATTTTTCTGGTATCATATAAAATAGACATTGTCTAATTTTGGAATATAGTTCTCTTATTGTTGCTTTCGCCATCTAATTACTCCATAAAATTATTTTTCTACTATTATGCTTTCCCCTGTCATTTCGGCTGGTTTTTCTAAGTTCATTATGTCTAACATTGTTGGTGCTAAATCTGCAAGTTTTCCTTCTTTTAGTTTAGCGTTTTCCATTCCAACTAATATTACTGGAACTGGATTTGTTGTATGTGCTGTATGAGGTTCTCCTGTTTTGTAGTCTATCATTTGCTCGCAGTTACCATGGTCTGCTGTTATTATTAATCTACCTTGTTGTGCATTTACAGCTTCTACTACTTTTCCAACACATTCGTCAATTGTTTCTACAGCTTTTATTGCTGCATCTAAGTTTCCTGTATGTCCAACCATATCTGTATTTGCATAATTTAATATTATTGCATCATATTTTTTAGAATTTATTGCATCTACTACTTTTTCTGTTACTTCTCTTGCACTCATTTCTGGTTGCATATCATATGTTTCTACCTTTGGAGATGGAACTAAAATTCTGTCTTCTCCTGGATATTGTTTTTCTTGACCACCATTAAAGAAGAATGTTACGTGTGCATATTTTTCTGTTTCAGCAATACGAAGTTGTGTATAGCCTAAGTCACTAATATATTCACCAAATGTATTTTTTAAATGTTCTTTTTTGAATGCTATTTCTACATTTGGAAGTGTTTCATCATATGGAGTCATGCATACAAAGCATAAATCTAAGTCTTTTCTTGTTTCAAATTCGTTGAATTCTGGATCTACTAATGTTCTTGTAATTTGTCTTGCTCTATCTGGTCTAAAATTAAAGAATATTACAGAATCGTGTGGCTCTATTTTTGCAACTGGATTTTCTCCATTACAAATTACTGTTGGTTCTATAAATTCATCAAATACTTCTTTTTGATAAGATGCTTCTACTGCTTGAATTGCAGAACTTGCTTTATTTCCTTTTCCATAAACCATTGCATCATATGCTTTTTGCTCTCTTTGCCATCTCTTATCTCTGTCCATTGCATAGAATCTACCAGAAATTGTAGCAATTTTTCCAATTCCTTTTTCTTTCATTTTTTCTTCTAGTTTTGTTATATAACTTTCGCCAGAAGCAGGTGGTGTATCTCTACCATCCATAAAGCAGTGTACAAATACATTTTCAAAATCTTTTCTTTTTGCAAGTTCTAGTAATCCATATAAATGACGAATATGACTATGAACTCCACCATCAGAAACTAATCCCATAATATGTAATTTTGAATTGTATTTTTTACAATTTTCTATTGCTTTATTAAATTCTGAAATGCTAAAAAAGTCTCCGTCTTCAATTGATTTTGTTATTTTTGTTAGCTCTTGGTATACAATTCTTCCAGCACCTATGTTTGTGTGTCCTACTTCTGAATTTCCCATTTGACCTTTTGGAAGTCCTACACTAAGACCACTTGCAAATATTCTTGAATTTGGACAAGTTTTCATTAATCTGTCTAAATTTGGTGTGTTTGCAAGCTTTACTGCATTTCCTTGTTCATTTTCGTTTATTCCAAATCCATCTATTATCATTAGCATTGTTAATTTATCTTTCATTTTTATAACTTCCTTCCTCTAATTTTCTTTATTTATTGTAATTAACTATTTTTGCAAATTCATCTGGTTTTAAGCTTGCTCCACCAACTAATGCTCCATCTATATCTGATGTTTCGAATAATTCTTTTGCATTACTTGATTTTACACTTCCACCATATTGTATTATTACTTCTTGTGCAACATCTTTTCCATATAAAGATTCAATTTTGTTTCTTATTGCCTTTATACTGTTATTTGCATCTTCTGCTGTTGCTGTTTTTCCTGTTCCAATTGCCCAGATTGGTTCATAAGCAATTATTGTATTTTTTATTTGCTCATTTGTTAATCCTTCTAGTGCTTTTTCTGTTTGATTTGTAATTATTTCTTCTGTTTTTCCAGCTTCTCTTTGGTCTAAACTTTCTCCAACACAAACTATTGGTTTTAATTCATTTGCAAATGCTGCTTTTATTTTCTTATTTACAGTTTCGTCTGTTTCTGCAAAATATGCTCTTCTTTCAGAGTGTCCTATTATAACATATTCTACTCCTACAGATTTTAGCATTTGCCCAGAAACCTCTCCTGTATATGCACCACTTTCTTCCCAGTGCATATTTTGTGCTCCAAGCTTTATATTAGAACCTTCTAGTGAATGCCAAGCGTAAAATATATCTGTAAATGGCACACATAAAATTATTTCATTTTCTGATTTTTTAACCATTGGTGCTATTTGCTCTATAAAGTTTATTGTTTCTCCAGGAAGCATATTCATTTTCCAGTTTCCTGCTATAACTTTTCTTCTCATCTTTCTTGCCCTCTTTCATAAATAATTTCATCTAACTTTTGTAATAGATTTTTAGTTTGTGGCAAATATGGAATTCTTATATTATTGCTTCCAGATTTTATTATTTCTTTTACTTTTTCATAGTCCATCCATTGTATTGCTGCAACTTCTTCTTTTTGTAATTCAAAATCTTCTTCTGGAATTTTTCTATCAAGTTTTAATATATACCAAGGAAATATATAATTACCTGGTCTGCCATATTTTCTAAAGTCACATCGTTCTGAACCAACTTTTATTATTTTTTCAAATTCTCTTGTTTTTATTGCATTTTCGCCAAGTTCTTCTTTTATTTCTCTTCTAACAGCTTGGCTTTCTCGTTCACCTTGTCTAACATGGCCAGAGCATAAATCTAACATTCCAGCATCATGCAATTTTCCATTGCTTCGTATTTCCATTAAAACCTGATTGTTATTATTTAGTATCCATATTTGAAAGGCTTTTATTAATTTTCCTTCTTTTATTGCTGTTTCTCTTGGCATACTAATTCCTGTTTTATAGCCGTCTTTTGTAAATATATCGACTAATTCTTCCATTTGTCAAACCTTTCTTATTGTATTTTGTCACTAAAAGTTTATTTATCTAATAAACATTCTACTCCTGGAAGTTTCTTTCCCTCTAAGAATTCAAGAGATGCTCCACCACCTGTAGAAATATGAGTAAATTTGTCTCCAATTCCTAATTTTTCTATAGCTGCTGCTGAGTCGCCTCCACCAATTATTGTTGTAACTCCTTGCATATCTCCTAAGAATTTTGCTATGCTGTTTGTTCCTATTGCAAATTGGTCAAATTCAAATAGTCCAACTGGTCCATTCCAAATTACTGTTTTTGCCTTAGCTAATTCTTCTTCATACATTTTTATTGTTTTGGCTCCTATATCAAAGCCTTCCCATCCATCTGGTATTTCTTTGTAAGAAACTGTTTTACTTTCTGTATCTTCTTTAAATTCTTTACCAACTTTTGTATCTATTGGTAACATTAATTTAACACCTTTAGCCTTTGCTTTTTCCATTAATGATGTTGCAAGATCAAGTTTATCTAATTCACAAATAGAATTTCCCACATTGTATCCCATTGCTTTAAAGAATGTGTAAGCCATTCCTCCGCCAATTATTAATGTATCTACTTTTTCTAATAAGCTATCTATAACTCCAATTTTATCTGAAACCTTTTTTCCACCTAATATTGCCATAAATGGTCTTTCTGGATTTTCTAATGTTGTTCCTAAGAAGTTTATTTCTTTTTCCATTAAAAATCCTGCAACTGCTGGTAAAAATTTAGCAACTCCAGCTGTAGAACTGTGTGCTCTATGGGCTGTTCCAAATGCGTCATTTACATATATTTCTGCCATTGATGCAAGTTCTTTTGCAAATTCTTCGTCATTTGCTTCTTCTCTTGAATCAAATCTTACATTTTCTAAAAGTACTATTTCTCCATTTTGCATATTTGATGTAAGTTCTTTTGCACTTGGTCCAATTATGTCTTCTGCAAGTTTTACTTCTCTGCCTAACAATTTAGATAATTCTTTTGCAACTGGTGCTAAAGAGAATTCTTTTTTTACCTGTCCCTTTGGTCTACCAAGGTGTGAGCAAAGAATTACTTTGCAATTATTTTCTAGTAAATATTTTATTGTTGGAAGTGCTCCTACAATTCTTCTATTATCTGTGATATTAAAGTTTTCATCTAATGGTACATTAAAGTCACATCTTACTAACACTTTTTTATTTTTTAAGTCAATATCTCTAACAGTTTTTTTATTCATATAAAAACCTCCTTCAGATTTTTGCCATTATTTATCTAACTTGTTTTTAAGATAGATATTACAAAACTATATTTTTAAGAGTTATAGTCCTCTAATATTTATCTTTTTAAATTTAATATGTAGAATTTCTAAACTATTACTTTCTAGTAATTATTAATTCTCTGGGGCTTGATTTTTTTAAGCCCCAAAAGAATTTTATAAAGTAAAATTTATCATTGCAAAATTTATTTTGTTATATTAGACAATATTGCCGAATTCATAATAACAATTATTTATGATCTACTGATGCCATATATGCTGCTAAATCTACTAATTTATGAGCATATCCCCATTCATTATCATACCAAGCAACTAATTTTACAAATGTGTCTGTAAGCATTATTCCTGCTTTTGCGTCAAATATTGATGTGTGTTCATCACTTAAGAAATCTGATGAAACAACATCTTCGTCACAATATTCTACTATTCCTTTTAGTTCGCCTTCAGCTGCTTTTTTCATTGCTGCACATATTTCTTCATATGTTGTTGGTCTTTCTAGGTTACAAGTTAAATCTACAACAGAAACATCTATTGTTGGTACTCTAAATGCCATACCTGTAAGTTTTCCATTTAATTCTGGTATTACTTTTCCAACTGCTTTTGCAGCTCCTGTTGAAGATGGTATTATGTTTGCACTTGCGGCTCTTCCACCTCTCCAATCTTTTTTAGAAGCTCCATCAACTGTTTTTTGTGTTGCAGTTGTTGAGTGAACTGTTGTCATTAAACCATCTTTAATTCCAAAGTTATCGTTTATAACTTTAGCAAGTGGTGCTAAACAGTTTGTTGTACAAGATGCATTTGAAACTATGTTCATGCTTGGATCGTAAGCTTTGTTATTTACTCCCATTACAAACATTGGTGCATCTTTTGATGGTGCACTTATAACAACTTTTTTAGCTCCTGCATTTAAATGAGCTTGTGCTTTTTCCATTGTTGTAAATACTCCAGAACATTCTAGAACATACTCAACTCCTTCTTTTCCCCATGGAATGTTGTTTGGATCCATTTCATTATATACATTTATTGTTTTTCCATCTACAATTAATTTTCCTTCTTCAGCTTTGATTTCTCCGTTAAATCTACCATGTGCAGAATCAAACTTAACCATATACGCCATATAATCTGCTGCAATGAAAGGATCATTAACTGCTACTACCTCTACTTCTTTATTTTTTAATGCTGCTTGGAATGCTAGTTTTCCTATTCTTCCAAAACCGTTAATTCCAACTTTAACTGACATAAAAATTCCTCCTCTTTTGATGTTTTTTAACATCTTTTTTTGGTTTTTAACCTTTATAATTTTATACCAAATATAATTAGTTTTCAAGTATTTTAATTACATTTATTAGCTTTTTTTAGGCAATTTTTCTACTATTTTTTCACAAAATAACTTTAAAAATTTTTGCAAATTACTTTCATTTTATATTTTATAAAATACCCACATTATTCTTTATAATTTTATTTTTAGAAATAAAAAAAGCAAGCCAAAATAGACTTGCAAACGTTTGCTTAATTAAAAATTAATTTTTTGGAACATAAAGCCTTGTACTTGTTCTGTTGTAATTTCTTGATGCCAAAAATCATTTATTGCTTTAAAAGTAGCTTCTTGCTTTGGTGTTAATTCTACTGTTATGTCTTGGAATAAGAAGTTCTTTATTTTTGTCCACATTGTAACTTTTGTTGGTACTGCTGTGTCAAATTGATTTTCTACTACATTATCATTATTTAATGGTCCTTCCATACTGCTTCCTCCTTTGTAAGAAAATATTATTTTTTTCTTTACCATATTTATACTATAAAAAAAATATTTTATCAAGTCTTTTTTACATATTTTTTTGTTTTTTTTAAATTTTTATTTTTATTTTAAGTTTTTGTTATATTTCCATTTGCTTTCCTAAAAAATTTGCAGCAGATTGAGCCACCTTTTGCTCAACTTCTGTCATTTTAGTTTTATCATCTTTAGACAATAATATTACACTTCCAACCGTGTCTCCATCTGATATTATAGGATATATTACTTGTGCTTTGGAAATTTTATCGTTTTTTTCCTTGCCTGTTATTGGAACTGCCATATCATTATTGTCTTTACTTATATATTTTTTCTTATCTTCTAATATTTGTTCTAACTCTTTACTTATTCCTTGTTCAAGCCATTCTTTTTTAGGCATTCCAGACACTGCAATTACAGTATCTTTGTCTGTTATGCAAGCTATATGTCCTGTTGTTTTATTTAAGGTTTCTGCATACTCTGTTGCAAATTCAGAAAGCTCTCCAATTGGAGAATATTTTTTTAATATTACTTGTCCTTCTCTATCTGTAAATATTTCTAGCGGATCTCCTTCTTTTATTCTTAAGGTTCTTCTTATTTCTTTTGGAATTACTACTCTGCCCAAGTCGTCTATTCTTCTTACAACTCCTGTTGCTTTCATTTATTTCCTCCTCATTTATAAAAGTAATTTATATTTCTTATTATTACAAATAAGGAAAAAAATATACATTTTAAGCAGGATTTTTTCAATCCTGCTTATTTTTAATCTACTGTAGTATTTTTATATTTATCTACAACATTTCCAAGTTCTTTTGCAAACTCTTCTATCATTACTGTTTTTATTGTTGGTCTCTTTCCATCAATATAATTATCCATTATCATTTTTAATTTTCGCATATTTTCTATTTCTAATTTAATCAAGTCACTATTTTGTTTTGCTCTTTCGGCAAGCATTTCTCTTATTGTTACCATATCTTCATTACTTGCACAAGATAGTCTTTGGAACAATTGGAATGGATCGTAATATTTAAATATTGGTATGTCTTTGCATTCTTTTGCATATTTGTCATAGAATACTTCCATTTTCATAGGAATACATTTAAATAATTCTTCCGTCTTTTCTGTATACATTCTGTCTTTTAATTGTGTATTTATTTCGTAGAATCTTTTAATTATTCTTTGCATTTCTTCTCCAGGATTTTCTATAGCAATTTGTTCTAATTCTTCTTTTGCATCTGCACAATATTCTGAAGTTACAGAAGCAATATTCATTCCATTTGTAAAAACACTTTCCATTGTTTTTATATCATAGTCTATTAAGTTCTTTTCTATGAAATATGAAAAATATGCAAATAATTTTACACACTCTATTGGTTCTATTTTTCCATCTTTTATGTCTTTCAATATTCCATTTATTACACTTGGAAATTGATCATCTGTAATTTTCCAATATTCTTCTGTAAGTAGTCTTTTATATCCTGGTAGTTGGTCTGTATCGACTGTATTTCTTATAACTTCCATATCATCTCTAAATATTTTCATATCAAATATTCTTGTACGTACATATAATTCGATAAATTTGAAGAATCTATAGTCTGCTTTGAAGTTATAGTAATATGTACTATCAAATTCTTTAATATAGAATTGGCGATTGTCCATAAATACTCTTGAAGATACAAGTATTGCTCTATATTCTTCGTTGTTTGCTATGTTTTTAAACTTATCTTTTGTAACTTTTCCAGCTTTTATTTCAAACGAAATAGCAATTGTAAATATAAGCATTGTTTGTAGCACTCTATTATTTGTATTTGGATATGACGCATTTACCATATCAAATACTTTTTTAAAGTCATTTAAAGCATGTTTTAGAATTCTTAAGTTTCTTGTTCCACTCTTATTAAATGTTGATGTTATTAGATTTGAATTTTGTCTTAAAAATCTTATTAGTTCTGGATATCTTTCATATCTCATAAATAAGCCATTTATAATATAAGTAAATTCTGGTGCATATTCAAAAGTTTCACCAATAAGTTTTTCTTTTATTCTTTCATAGTCATTTGCTTTATCAAATACGTATTCTATTGTATCTTGAATACGCTCTACCATTGGTTCATCTGTTTTTATATTTAGCTTATTTTCTTTATCTAATAAATATGTAGCAATAAATGTTTTCATTTCTAGATTGCTACTTTTTAGCTTAGTAGATAGCTCTTTTTCATTGCAAATAATTATTGTTTTTATATGGTCATGTTCTACGAAGTTATTTATATATCCTAAAATATCTATAACGTCTACATTGGCTCTTTCTAGGTCATCAAAGCAAAGAACTTTGTCCTCTGTAGAGAAAAATTCTTCATAGTTTATTTTATCTCCATTTTGTGTAACTCCAAAAAAGTTTGCCATATCTAGTCCTGTTTTGGCATACTCTGGAATTACTTTTTCGCCTTTTGATCCCATATATTTTTTTAGGTTTTTGTCCATTAATTGAGTAGTTTCTATGAATATTTTTTTGCTTATTTCTTCTAGGTTAGAAATACCATATAAAGACATATAAATGGTTGTATATTTTTTACCATTTACTTGCATTGATTCAATTTTATTTCTTATTTTGTGATTCCAAAAATAAGTTTTTCCGCTTCCCCATTCACCATTTATCATTATGGCGTAATCTGTGTAATCTGCTCTAATGTAGTCCAATATGCTTTCTACTAAATCGTCCATAAATTCCTCCTTTAATCTTTTGCAATTGTTAATACTCCAATTTTTTTATTTGTATATTTTTTCAATATTTTTGCACATTCATTTGCAGTGCTTCCTGTTGTAAATATATCATCAAAAATTAGTATTCTTTTGTTTTTTATTATTTCTGTTTCGTTTATGCTATATGCATTTTTTGCATTTTCTATTCTTTGCTTTTTATTTAGCAAACTCTGTGCTGTATTATTTTTTGTTTTATTTAATGAATTTACATATTTTAGATTTGTTCCTTGTTTTTCTACGTCTTTTGAAAGTTGTTTTGCAATTATTTCTGTCTGATTATAACCTCTTTCTCTTTTCTTTTTATTATGCATTGGAACTGAAATTATTATATCATAACTTTTTAAATTGTCACATATTTTTTTGTTATTTATAAAAATCTTTTCAAAGGTCATATAATAATATGGTTTATTGTTGAATTTATAATTTATTATTTGCTCTCTTATAAAGTTTTCGTATTGAAAAAGATATATATGTTCATTAAAGTATATATCTTTTTTGTTGTAGCTATCTATATTAAAATGCTCTAATTTTTTTAGTTTTATTTTGCAGTCTTCACATAGACAATTTCTGTCTATTTTTCCACAAAAAGAACACACTGGCGGAAAAATTAAATTTAATATTTCCTCTTTAATATTCAAAATTTTTTCTATAATTTCTCTCCTTAAATTGATTATTCTTTATCTGTTTTATGTGCTTATTTGCTTAATCAGCAATTTTTTCTAGTTTAAATTTAAGTCCTGTATTTCTCTGTCTTGATTCATTATTTGAAATCATATAATTTATTACACTTTGTGAACCTATTACTATTAATAATTTTTTTGCTCTGGTCATTGCTGTGTATATTAAATTTCTTGTTAATAACATTGGTGCTGTTTGAGCAGCCACTAATATTACAACATCAAACTCACTTCCTTGTGATTTATGCACTGTTATGCTGTAGGCATGTTCTAACTGATCTAAATCTGTATTTTCATATGTAGCAATTTTGCCATCATCAAATTTTACTCTTACTGTTTTTGCTTCTTTATTTATCCTTTCAATTCTTCCGAGTTCTCCATTAAAAATGCCATTTCCAAGCTCTTTTTTAAATTCTCTCTCATTCTCTTTTTCCCACAAAATATTGTAATTGTTTTTTGTTTGCATTACTCTATCTTGTTCTCTAAAAATTACCTCTCCATATGTTCTTTCATTTTTCTCTTCTTCTTCAGGATTAAGTTCTCTTTGTAATAAATTGTTTAATTCTTTTGTTCCAAGTTTTCCTTTTTTGGTTGGAGTAATTACTTGTATGTTATTAAAGAAGTCATAGTTGCCAAAATTTCTTAGCCTTCCCTTACATAAGCTTACAATTTCGTTTTGTATTTTTTCTTGGTTTACTTCATTTATATAAAAGAAGTCGTCCAATAATTCTACATTTTCATTGTTTATTATTGTTTCTTTTATGTTTCCAGATATAAAATTTTCTCCTTCATTTACTCTATGGGCATTTACTATTATTTTGCTTTTAGCAGCTTGTCTAAAAATTTGATTTAATGTAATTGTTTTTACTGTATTTGATGTTATTATATCTTTTAATACACTTCCAGGGCCAACTGATGGAAGCTGGTCTATATCTCCTACTAGTACTAGCTTTGTGCCTTTATAGATTGCTTTTACTAAATAGTTCATTAAGAACATATCAAGCATTGAAGCTTCATCTACAATTATTATATCACCATCTATTGGTGTTACTAATAAATCTGTATTAAAATTATCTGCATCATCTGAAATTCCAGCAAGTTCAAGAAGTCTGTGCAGAGTTTTTGCTTCTTCTCCTGTTGTTTCTGTCATTCTCTTTGCAGCTCTTCCTGTTGGTGCACAAAGTACAGGTTTCATTCCGTGTTTTTTGTATAATTCTATTATTGCCTTTATGATTGTTGTTTTACCAGTTCCTGGTCCACCAGTAATTATGCATACATTATTCTCATTTATGCTTTCTACAGCTTCTCTTTGTTTTTCTGATAACTCTATATTTATGTCTTCTTCTATTTTTTCTAAATCTTTTTTCAAATTTTTTATATATTTAACATTATCCGCATTTCTTAAATTAATTATTTTTTCTGCAATATTTTTTTCTGATTGATAAAAAGGTTTAGAATATACCCACTCTTGCCCATCTTCTCTTTCTTCTATGTATATTTCTTCTTTTGCCTTCATATTTATTACTGCATTTTCAATTGAGTTTATATCTATTTTTAGCAAATCTTTCTCATAATTTAGCAAATTATTATATAATACACATGAATTTCCATTAAGTCCTATTTTTTCTAATCCATATTTAATTCCACTTCTTATTCTAGTATAATTGTCTATTTCTACACCTAATTCTAGTGCAATTTTATCTATTTTTTCGAAGCTAACTTTACTTGCAACATCTATTAATATATATGGATTTTGACTTATTTTTTCTAATGCATCATTTCCGAGTTTTTTATAGACATTTTCTGCACTTTGAGGGCCTATTCCAAATTTATCTAAGAAGCCAACTATTTGCCATATTTCCCAGTTTTCTATGAATTGTTGTGCAATTTCTAATGCTTTTTCTTTGCTTATTCCTCTTATCTGTGTTAATTTTTGAGGTTCTAATTTTATAACATTTACTGTGTCTTCTCCAAAAGTATTAACAATTTTTTTAGCAGTAGCTGGTCCTACACCTTTAAAATTACCATTTGCTAAATATTGCTCTAGAGCTTCTGGTGTTGTTGGCATCATTTTTTCAAATGTTAATATTTTTATTTGTTCACCATAATCTGGATGAGAGACAACATTTCCATTTATTCTTATGTTATCGCCCACATTTATAAAAGGTAAATATCCTACAACCGTTGTTTCTTCTTTTTCTGTTGTTTCAAAGGTTGCAACCGTATAACTATTTACCTCATTTTTATATATTATATTTGTTATTTGTCCTTCTAACTGCAAAATTTTATCCTCTATTCTTTTTTTCTTATATTATCACATATGTTTTTCTATTTCAATTATTTTATCTTTCGAATTCATCTATTTCTGGATATATTTTTGCTAAAGTCTCACTCGCACTTAATTGTCTTATTCTGTTTCCTTTTACTTCATAGTATGTAGGTAATTCTTTAAATACTAATTTAGGACTTTCTTGTAATTCATCCATTATATGTTTGAATGCAGACTTTTTATAATTTGCATAAGAAAGAGCTCCCTCTACACATAGAGCTTTTAGTTCATCATTCCAATACTGTATTTCCACTAGTGGGAATAAGTCATAGTTCAATTTACTATTAGTCGTATATTCCTGTTTTATATGAGCCATTTGATGAACTGCATTATAAGCAGTATTTTTTTTTCTATGATCTTTTGTTTTATCAACGACTAAAAATTTTTCTAATTCCTCTTCTATTTTTTTCAAATCTTCATCTTTTCCAATTATTCTTATACCAAAACAATCATCTAATATTTTTTTATGACTATTCTCATATGCTGATGCATAGCTTTTAATTCTACCAGTTACCTCTACATTTTGACTTATTAGTCTTTCTTGTTGCATTTTTTCTATTACATACCCAATTAACCTGGCAGTAGCTTCAAACCCTGGTTTTTGATGAATTATATGTTCATCATATATCTTTTGTGTATTGTCTTGTTTTATCAAATTAATCCCATCCTTTTATTTTTATTGCGTTCTTTATTTTACCACTTTTTCGCTAAATATTCAATAAAAATCGTATTCATTGTTTCGACTTTATTCTTCATTTATCTTGCTTTTATTCGCTTATTTTTGATGTTATGTAATTTAAATTGGAAAAATTTGCAATTTTTAATTCTTTGTGTTATAATAAAGGAACTAGCCAATATACATTGGCAAAATAAAAATAAAGGTAGGTCGTACAAAATGATCAAGAAAGCACTGTTTACTATTAGCACATCTCAGTTTGAGGCACTCAAAAGTTGCATCCCGTTTTCAGAGATCACGGTCTTTGGCAATAAGGCTTATGTCCTCGTTGAGGATTCCCCTTACACGCCAGGATCACCCATCGAACTTGCAAGTTCGATGTTTAACCAGCAGCCCACGTTAGGCTAAACCTTCATCCCAGTAGGAAAAATTTTCTTACTGGGTTTTTTATTTTTTTACGCAAAAAAAGAGTTCTAAGTTTTTACTCTTAAAACTCTTTTTATTATATTCTAGCTTTATTATTCAGCATCTGTTGTATCTGATTCAGCAGTTTTTGCTGAATCTTCTTCCTTCGCATAAGCTTCTAATATAGCTTTTTCAATCTTATCTCTTGTTTCTTGATTGATTGGATGTGCTATATCCATAAATCTTCCATTTCTTTCTTTTCTAGGCATAGCAATGAATAGACCATCTTGTCCCTCTATAACTTTGATTTCATGAACTACAAATTCATTATCAAATGTTACTTGAGCGATTGCTTTCATTCTATTTCCTGAATCTACTTTTCTAATACGTACTTCTGTTACTTGCATTTGAGCACCGCCTTCCAATGTTTTTTTATTTTGTACATAGACTTGTACAATTATATTATTCTCCATTTAAACTTTTTTTCCTTCTATCTTTTACAATATTTTTTATTTTTCTTTATAATTTTTTAATATTTGAAAATGATATATTATTGTATAATTTTCATAATTTTTCTAATACTAACATAAAGGAATTTAATTATGTTTAAAAAAATTATCGTTGGTTTATTAGTTGGTTTTATTTGTGGTATGTTTGCCTCTCGGTGGAGGGCTTTTACTTGTTCCAGCTTATACTCATATATTTAACGCTTCTGAGAAAGAAGCACGTGCAACAGCCATTTTTTGTATTTTGCCTATGGTAATTGTAACTGCTATCTTTTATGGAAAAGGAAATTTTATAAATTGGAATGTAGGCATTATTTGTGCTACTGGTGGAATTATTGGTAGTTTAATAGGGTCAAAATTGCTAAACATTCTAAAAGGTAAATATTTAAAACTTATTTTTATTTGCTTTTTATTATATTCTGGAATTAAAATAATATTCTTTAGTTAAAGGCATGAAAAAATGGAATTTTTTATTGGAATTATTGCGGGAATATGTACTGGTCTTGGACTACGGTGGAGGATCAGTTTTAATTTTATTACTTACTCTTTTTATGAATTTTGAGCAGCATATAGCTCAAGCAACAAATCTTTTGTTTTTTATTCCTGCTGCTATTGTTTGTATTTTATTTAATTTAAAACATAAAAACATAAAACTTAAAAACGCTATTTTAATTACTACATTTGGAATTATTGGCTCTGTTATAGGCTCCATTATCTCAGAAGGATTACCAGTCAATATTTTAAGAAAACTTTTTGGTTTGTTTTTAATTTTTATTTGTATTTATGAAGTTCGTTCATATTATATTTTGTATATTAAAGGAAAAAAGAGACATAATAATTTAAACAAAACTTTTAGGGAGGGATAATTTTATGAAATTTGTTGAAGGTATGCTTGTTGGCGGTATGTTAGCAGTTGGTGCAACAGTTATGTATAATGAAATGGTTTGCAAAAAAGATGCAAAAAAAATGATGAAAAAAGGTAAACAATTTGTACGTAAATTAGGTTTAGTCTAAATTTTTAATATTTTTTCTACATTTTTTTGTCTTTAATAAAATTGAAAATTTCAAAAGTTTATTAAAAGAGTATGCAATAAAAATTAAAGCATACTCTTATTTCTATTATTCTTTTATAAAAGCTGTATATTTTTAATATTTAGCTTTATTCTGCTTTACTGTCACTTCTGTGTTCACAAGGTTTATCTGGCATACATGGTTTGCAATCATCTTTTTTGCAATCCATATCTACGCCTCTTAGACATTCTCCCTTATGATGGCATTCTGTACATATTTTAGCGTGTTTTACATTATTTACCCAAATTTCTACCTCATAAAGTCTATTTGCACAAAGAGGTCCAAATACAAATTCACCATTTTCATCTGTAAAAGTATGAGATACTGGTTTTCTTATATCTTTTCCCATTTTGCACTCTACTTCAATTAGTTTTACAACAGCATCGCAAATTGGCTCTTTATAGCAGTCTTTAACGATTCCATAAATAACATTTCTGTTGTCCTCTGGAAGTGTTATATCTAAATCATATTGTTTTCCTCTTTCTATAACTCCATCAACATTAACAACTGGGCAAATGTTTTTATCGTACTCCATAATATTTTCTTCCTTTCTTCTTTAATAACTTAGCAATACCTTGCTTTATATATATTATGTTTTTTGTTAGTTTTGGTGATTTATTTTGCATTATTTGATTTTTTGTTTTATAATGGCTTTTGTAACTAAATTTTTTTTATAAAATAAAATATATAAGAGGATTAATATATGGATACAAGACCTATTGGAATGTTTGATTCTGGAGTCGGAGGACTTACAGTTTATAAAGAAATAAGAAAAAAGTTTTCAAATGAAGATATTATTTATTTAGGGGATACAAAAAGTTTCCCATATGGTAGTAAATCTAAGGAAAGTATTATTAATTTAACTAAAAATGGTATTGATTTTTTAATTAGTAAAAATGTAAAAGCAATAATTATAGCATGTGGAACAGCTACCAGCCAGGCTTTAGATGTTGTAAAAAAATTATATAATATTCCTATTATTGGAATTATAGAACCTACTGCAAAATATATTGCTAAAAATTCCAACATAAACAATGTTGGAATTGTTGCAACACATGGAACAATTAGAAGTAATGGTTGGCAAAATGCTTTATTAAAATATAATCCTAATTTGCATATAATAAATAGAGCCTGTCCATTACTTGCACCTATGGCAGAAGAAGGCTGGACAGACAACAGAGTTGCTGAACTTGCAGTTGCAGAATATATGAAAGGATTAAATAATGTAGATGCACTAGTTTTAGGTTGTACACATTATCCTCTATTCACCAACATATTTAAAATGAATTTAAAAGCATCTGCAGAGATAATTAATACTGGCACAATTATTGCCAATAGCCTTATCTCTACACTCGGCAAAAACCTATTAAATTCTAAAAATAATACTGGTATAACTCAAATTTATTTAACTGACACAGAGTGTAATTTTATATCTGTTGCCAAGAATTTATTAAATGTACCTAGCCTTGTTGTAAACAAAGCTGATATGACTGATATAAAAATTGATATTTCTGAATCATCTTCTATAAATGCTTAATTGGGCTAGCATATATTATTAGAGCAAAAAAATTATTGAAAAGACTTGTTTTTTTTGTTCATTTATGGTATCATATGTAATAGTCGTTTTTAGTAAATCAATAGGAGGTGCAAAATCATGGCAAAATGCGCAATTTGTGAAAAATCATTATCACACGGAAATAAAATAAGTATAGCTCGTTCACACGTTAGTAGAAGAGCATCTAGAACTTGGAAACCAAATTTAAGAAGCGTTAGAGCTGTTATAGATGGAGAAACTAAAACAATTCACGTATGTTCAAAATGTTTACGTGCTGGAAAAGTTACAAGAGCTTAATTTATCTTAATTTATATAAAATAAAAATAGGGATCGCCCTATTTTATTTTTTTTGTTTTTTTCCATATTCATAATTACACAATTTTTCTAAAAAACAACTACCAGTGTTGGTAATTGTTTTTTATGTATTATTTTTCATCTTTTAATCCAAATATTAGTTTCACAAAGCCTCTTAAAAACTTTGGAACTCTTTTTACCACTATTTTCATACTAATCATATCCTTTCTTAAAAACTGTTTTTTCTATTTTTTGCCAAATAGCCAAGCAATTCCCATTATAAATACAGCACATCCTATTATAAATAACCAGCCTGTAATTGGAAGTAATAATACTAATAGTATGCCTGTTCCTATACCTATTAGACATACACCAATAGTTTTTTTTAATGCCTCAAACATATTATTACCTCCTCTTTTATATTATAATATTACGAGTTTTACATAAGTGTGAAGAATTATTTATTTTATTTTAAATTTGTTATATAATGTTGTCATAGACTTAAATGAAAGGATTTATTATGACTAAAAATAATGCAATTGAAATTATAAAAATTCTTAAAGAATTATATCCAGATGCTAAGTGTAGCTTAAATTTTTCTACTCCTTTTGAGATCCTTGTTGCAGTTGTTCTTTCTGCACAATGCACAGATGATAGAGTAAACAAAGTAACTCCTGCACTATTTGCAAAATATAATACTCCAGAAGACTTTGTTAATATGGATATTGAAACTCTAGAAAAACTAATTCACTCTTGTGGATTTTTCAAATCCAAGGCTAAAAACTTGAAGAAAACTGCTCAAATTTTAGTGGATAATTTTAATGGTCAAGTTCCTAATAATATGGAAGATTTAATTAAACTTCCTGGCGTTGGTAGAAAAAGTTCTAATGTTATTATGCTAGAGGCTTTTAATATGCCACAAGGAATAGCAGTTGACACTCACTGCAAAAGAATTGCAAATAGACTAGGCTTTTCTTCTGAAACTGATCCATATAAAATTGAGATGGATTTGCTAAAGGTAATTCCCTATGAATATTATAAAGATGTAAATCATTTATTCATTTGGCATGGAAGAAATTTATGTTCTTCGCAAAAACCAAAATGTGATAAATGTTCTTTGAAAAAATATTGCAATTTTAATGGGTAAAGTTCATATAATTAGTTGACTTTTGGCAGATTTACATATATATTTATTTTAGTATTTTTAATACAATTTTACGAAAGGAGATTCAATATGAAATTACTTAAAAATTCAAAAGTAAAGCTAATTTTAGTTTTAGCATTATTAATTTGTTGTTTTGCATCATTTGCATACGCAGAAGAAAATGATATTGCTGTTATTAGTGCAAATCCAGATTCAAACTCTGAGACAGTTGTAACAGAGGAGGATAAAAATACAAATCCTGTTTCTACTTCAACTATAAACAAAAAAGATCAATTTTTAGGAGAAGATACTGTAACCTTAGACACTCCTACTGCTGGAAATGTATTTATTATGGCAAATACTGTAAACATTAATACAACAATTGACGGAAATGTATTTATTATGGCAAATAAAGTTACATTTGGAACAAACACATACATTTATAGTGACGTATTTGTTATGGCAAATGAAGTTTCTGTTTCTGGTGCAATGTACGACATATATGCTTTGGTTAATAAATTAGATTTAACTTCAAAAGCATATGTAATAAGAGATATAACAGCAGCTTCAAATACTTTAAATTTAAGTGGTTATATTAAGAGAAATGCTAACTTAGCTTTTAACACTGTTACAATTGATGAAGCAAATTGTCAAATTGGCGGAGATTTAAATTATTCTTCAGGTTCTGATTCTATACCAAGTTCTATAGTTGTTGGTGAAAAAACTTACACTGAAACAAAATCTGAAGTTCCAACAGTTCAAAGTGTTGTAAAAACATACATAAAAGACGCTGTAAGCGCTATTGTAATAGCATTGATTGTTGTTCTTATATTAACTTTTGCAACACCAAAATTTGCAGAAAAAGCTCAAACAATATTAACAACTAAACCATGGGCAACTCTTGGTTATGGAGCATTAGCATTAATTGTTGTTCCTGTTGTTTGCTTTATATTATTCTGTACTGTAATTGGTATTATACCTGCAATAATTCTTTTATTAGCTTACATATTTGTATTAAGTATTTCTTCTGCAATAATTTCTATTCCTGTTGGAAGAATGCTTTGTCAAAAGATGAAAAAAGATTCAAAAGGTATGTCTATATTAATGTCTATGGTAGCTTTCATTGTAATCTGGCTTGTTAGACAACTTCCAATTATAGGCGGAATTGCAACATTATTTGCAAATCTATTTGCTCTAGGACTTATTGTAAATTTAATTTTTGATTCTAAATCAAGAAAAAAAGATTCAAATGTTGTAGCAAAAGAAACAGTTATAGTTGAGAAAAAAGAAGAAAAATAAAACAAAAAATGAGATTTAAATTTTAGTTTAAATCTCATTTTTTATGCTCTTAATATTTTATAATATTAGCTTAAATTACTTAATGTTTTAGCTCCATTATTGTTTTTTTGTAATCTTTAGATGATGTTATAGCCGTTCCAGCAACTAGTATGTCTGCACCTGCATCTATCAATTTATTTGAATTATGCAAATTTATTCCACCATCAGCCTCTATGTCGTAGTTTAATTCATTCTCTTCTCTATACTTGTTTAACTCCCCTATTTTGTCTATTGTTTCTGGTATTAAAATTTGTCCACCTTTACCAGGTTCTACTGTCATTACTAATACTATGTGAACATATGGTAAAAATTCGTAAATCTCTGATACTGGTGTTTCTGGTTTTATAGATATTCCAACTCTTCTAACTTTTGTTTTTATATAATCTATTAATTCCTTTACTTCTTCTTTATTTTTACAAGCCTCGTAATGAAATGTTATTATATTAGGCTGAAATATTTTATAGCTATCTACATAGTTTTTTATATCTTTTACCATTAAATGAATGTCTATTGGCTCACGAGTTATCTGATACAAATATTCGCTGTATTCTAGCATTAAATCGTGTGTATCATTTTTTACAAATTCTCCATCCATAACATCTATATGAAAATAATTTGTTTTTGCTTTTTCTAATTCTTTTATTGTATCTACTATATTATTTTTCTTTGCACTTAATAATGATGTTGAAATTTCTACCATTTGTGGTCCTCCCTATCTTTTAATTCTTCATATATTTTTTTGTAGTTATTATATCTTGAAGTATTAATATTTCCCACTTCTAATAACTCTTTTACTCCACATTCCTGCTCTTTTATATGGCTGCATCCAACATATTTGCAATTTTCAATTCCTTGTTTAAATTCTATAAAATAATGGTCTAAATCTTTATATGGAATTTCGAATATTTCAAATGTAGAAAAACCAGGAGTATCTGCTATATATGTATTTGGTTCTAATTCATAAAGTTTAATTCCAGTTGTAGTATTTTTTCCTTTTTTATTTTTAACACTTATTTCGCCTTCTTCTGTAATATTTGTTCTAAACAAATTATTTATAAGCGTTGATTTACCAACCCCAGAATTTCCAGAAAAAGCACTAATATTGTTTCTTAAAGTATCTTTTATTTCTTCTATTCCTACTCCATTTTTTGCATCTGTTTTTATTACTTTATATCCAATTGGAGTATAAATTTTTTCTATATTTTCAAATTCTTTTTTTTCATCTAAATCCGTTTTATTTAAAACTATCACAGGCTTTATATTTAAAAATTCAGCAAATGCAATTTGTTTATCTAATAATAATAAGTCTGGTTTTGGGTGCTTGCAAGACATAACAAATATAAGCTGTGTTAAATTTGCAAGCTTTGGTCTTTTTATATATGTTTTTCTTTCATTAATTTTTTCTATAACTGCTGTATTTTTTTCTTCTTCTATTATTTTGAATTGAACTACATCACCTACTACCGGAGATTGATTCTCATTTTTAAATTTTCCCCTTGCTGTGGCAACGTATTCTTTTTTATTTTCATCTTGTATTTTGTATAAATTTGCTTTATTTTCTACTATTAAACCTTGCATCTATGCCTTCCTATAATTTTAACTATGTTCTTATTATACCAAATTTATGTTCTTTTTACAATAAAATATTTTTAGAACAAATTTTAAAATTTTCAATTTGCAGTTTTTCGCCTCTTTAAGCTAGTTATTTATTCTTTTATAACATTCAAAAAACGTATAATCATAAGATTTAAGTTATGTTTATACGTTTCTTTTTATTATTTAATTGTTATTTCTGTATCTGTTCCAAATGTTATATAGTAATTACTTGAAGAATAGTATGTTTTTTGTCCATTTTCAGATTTTATTGTTATGCTTACTGTTATTTTTTCTCCATCGTTTCCTGTTAATCGAATTGCATAGTCTGTATCTGATCTGTCTACTCCTGTTCTTGTTTCTCCATTTAGTATTATTGTAACTTTACTATCGTCTGCTGTTGTTCCTGTTTCAGCATTTCCTACTGTATTTGTAGCTGAATTAGTTGGATTATATTTTGTTAAAGATTTTACATTTATTATAACCTTTGCTTCTTTTGTTTGTTTTACTTTGTTTACCTTTAATGTTATTTCTGTTCCTTCGTCTATATTCTCTCCTGATTTTACGCTTTGTTCTTTAACAATTCCATCATCGTTTGTAGCATCTAGGTTATATTCTACATTTACTTTTAAGTTCTTACCTTCTAGTGTTGCTGTTGCATCTTTTTCTGTTTTTCCAACTACGTTTGGCATTACTACTTGTGCAATTCCTGTTCCGATGCTAACGTGAATTTTTATTGTATCTCCTGCATTTGCTTCTGTGTTTGCGTCTACTTCTTGGCTTATTACTATTCCTTCTTTTATTTCTTTACTTGTTTCTTCTATTTTTTCTGTTTTTAGCTTATTTGCTTCTAGTTCGGCAACTGCTTCGTCGTATGTCATTCCGGCAACTTTTGGAACTTTTACTTTTTCTGTTCCTTTGCTAACCTTTACTGTTATTGTGCTTTTTTCTTTTACAGTATAGTTTGCCATATATTTAGGGCTTTGCTCATATATTTGTCCTGCCTCGTATTCTGTGTTGTAGTCTTCGCTTTGTTTTACATATTCTAATTTTAATTTTTCTAGTTCTGCTTTTGCTTCTTCTTCTGTTTTACCAATTAAGTTTGGAATTTGCACACTCTTTGGTGAAGATGCATTAAGTGCTGCTGATGTTGCTGCTATGCTTCCAAAGAATAATATTATACATATTAATAATATTACAGGTACTTTTGCTTTTGGATGTTCTGCAAAAAATTTTGCAAGTCCTTTTTTCTTTTTCTTGTTTGCATTTTTCTCTGCATTTCTAACCATATCGTCTGTTACAACACCCATTCTTCTGGTTAGTCCATCATTAAAATCGTCTTCTTCTACAAAGTCTCCTTCTGGTTCTTTTAATGCTCTTGCTAAGTCTCTTAACATTTCTGTTGCAGTTTGATATCTTGCCATTGGCTCTTTTTGCATTGCTTTTAGTATTATATCGTTTACTGCTTTTGGTATATTATTATTTACTTCCATTGGTGGTACTGGTGGTTCCTGCATATGTTTTAGTGCAACCGATACTGATGTGTCGCTATCAAAAGGAACTCTGCCAGTTAACATTTCGTACATTACAACGCCTAAAGAATATATGTCTGATTTTGCATCTGTATAGCCACCCTTGGCTTGTTCTGGCGAAAAATAGTGTACTGAGCCAATTGTTGTTCCAAATGCTGTTATTGTAGAATTTGATACTGCTTTTGCAATTCCAAAGTCTGTTACTTTTGCAACTCCGTCCTCTGTTATTATTATGTTATGTGGTTTTATATCTCTATGAACTATGTTGTTTCTGTGGGCTGTTTCTAATGCTGATGCAATTTGCATTGCTATATTTACAGACCATTTCCAAGGAAGTGCTCCTTCTTCTGTTATTATTTGTTTTAGAGTCTTTCCTCTTATTAATTCCATCACTATATAATAAATTCCGTCTTCGTTTCCAACGTCATATATAGACACTATATTTGGATGTGTTAGGCTAGCTGCAGCTTGAGCCTCTGAATTAAATCTTTTTATAAATTCATCATCTGTTGTAAATTCGTCCTTTAAAACTTTTACAGCAACATTCCTATTTAAAACATTGTCTTTTGCAATGTATACTGTTGCCATTCCTCCAACACCAGTTTTACTAATTATTTCATATCTATTTGCTATTGTTCTTCCTATTATATTCATATTAAATCTAAGTTCCTTTCTTAAGGTACATTTAAAATATTTTACATTACTATAACAACTGTTATGTTGTCATAACCCCCATTTTCATTTGCTTTTTTTATTAAGCATTCTGCAGAATTTTCTTTTTCTTGTTTTATTATTGTATATATTTCACTTTCTGGTACCATATTTGTTAAACCATCTGATGTCATTAATATTATATCATCTTTTATAAATGTTTTTGTGTATATTTCTGGTTCAACATCTGGTGTGCATCCAAGTGCTTTTGTAAGCATATTTTTCTTTGGATGATGCCACGCTTCTTCCTTAGTTATTGTTCCGTCATCTACTAATGTTTGAACATAGCTATCATC
This sequence comes from uncultured Clostridia bacterium, assembly GCA_934122035.1. Lineage (GTDB taxonomy): Bacteria > Bacillota > Clostridia > TANB77 > CAG-508 > CAG-245. The sequence continues at coordinate 62,556 of CAKOVP010000001.1, forward strand.
TCTTGTAAGTCTTCTTATGAAGTCTTTTCTAATTCTATATACTCTACTGTCTCCTATATGCGAAATATATATTCTACTATTATATATTAAACAAATATCTAAGGTAGTACCCATTCCAGACAAATCTTTTTTGCTTTGAGATTTTTTGTATACTATACTATCTGCGTATTTTGTTGCTTCCCTTAGCATATTTTCTATTTTTTCTTTGCTATCTTTGTTTTCTTTAAAGTGCTTGGTAATATAATCTTTTGCAGATTCTACTGCCATTTTGCTTGCTACTTCTCCACCATTATATCCGCCCATTCCATCGGCTAGTATAAATAGCTTTATTTTGTCTTCTGGTTTTGATGCATAAAAATAGTCTTCGTTTAATTTACGTTCTTTTCCTATGTCTGTTTTAGCAAATATTTGCATATTTCCCTCCATTCTTTTTGTATGTTACTTTGCCTAATTATTTTCTTTTAAGTTTTGTTTTCTTAATTGTCCACAAGCAGCATCTATGTCTGAACCAAGTTCTCTTCTAATTGTTGCAACTATTCCATTATCATTTAAATAGTCTCTAAATTTTATTATGTTCTCATTTGAGCTTTTTGTAAATTTACCATTTTCTATTTTGTTTATTGGTATTAAATTTACATGGCATAGCATACCTTTTAACAATTTTACAAGCTCTTTTGCATCGTCTAAATTGTCGTTGTTGTCTTTTGCTAAGGCATATTCGAATGAAATTCTTTTATTTGTTATTGCAATGTAATCTTTGCAAGCTTTCATTAATTCTTCTATATTATATCTGTTATTTACTGGCATCATACTAGAACGTTTCTCGTTGTTAGATGCATGAAGTGATACAGATAGTGTGCATTGTATGTTTTCTTTTGCTAAATCGTATATTCTTGGAACTAATCCACTTGTAGAAACACTTATGTGTCTTGCTCCTATTTCTAGTCCTTTTGGATTATTCATTATTCTAATTGCTTTTATTACATTATCGTAATTGTCTAGTGGTTCTCCAATTCCCATAAATACTACATTAGATACTTTATCTCCTGTATCTTGTTCTACTGCCAAAATTTGCTCTACTATTTCACCTGCTGTAAGATTTCTCCCAAATGGAATTCCTGTTGATGCACAGAATTTGCAACCCATTTTGCAACCAACTTGCGAAGATACACATATAGTTTTCCCAAAATGATATTCCATTAATACAGATTCTATTGCATTTCCGTCTAAAACATCGAATAAATATTTTTTTGTTCCGTCTTTAGACTCTAGTTTTTTTAATATTTTGTAATTACACATTGTGTAATTTTGTTTTAGTTTTTCTCTTAATTCTAATGAAAGATTTGTCATTTCATCAAAACTTTTTACTTTTTCTACATATAACCATTTGAAGATTTGTTCTGCCCTGAATGGCTTTTCGCCAATAGAAATTAGTTCTTCTTTTAAATCGTCTAAGTTATAGTCTTTTATATTTTTCATTATTATTTTTTCGTCCCTTCCGCCTTTATTTCTTTTGGCGTGCTTCTCTTATATGCTATATTTATATCATATTACATATATTTTTTCAATAGTTCTTACGAATAATAAAACTGTTCCTTAAATTTAAAAGTAAATTCCAGTAATGGATTAACAAGAATTTAGTTTTGGAATATTTCATGATATAATTATA
>CAKOVP010000002.1 GCA_934122035.1 uncultured Clostridia bacterium
ACATATATAGATAGCACAAATAACGATATAACGCCTTTTAAAGCAATAATGAATGATATGTATGCTAAAGATATTTCAAAGAAGATTAGAAGCGTTTTAAAGGAAAAACAAAAGCAAGGAGAATATATGTGTAGTATTCCAGCTTATGGATACAAAAGGCATCCTACAATTAAAAATAAATTAATTGTAGATGAGAAGGTAAGAGATATTGTAGAGAAGATTTTCAATATGTATGCAAATGGGCATGGTAGTGTGGAAATTGTAAATTTTTTAAACATAAATAAATATCTTTCTCCAACTGGTTATAGAAAGACAGAATTAATACAAGATCAGAATAAGAAAAATTATAATTGGAATGAAGTAACCTTATGTAATATGTTAAAAAATGAAGTCTATATCGGAAATACGGTTCAAAATAAAAGGTCTATCATATCTTATAAAGTTAAGAAATTTAGAACAGTTGATAAAGAAGAACATATAAGAGTTGAAAATACACACGAAGCGATTATTGATAAAGATTTATTTGAGAAAGTTGGGTGTATCATAGAAAAAAGAGGAACCAACACCAAACTTAAATATGATTATTTATTAAGAGGATTACTTTACTGTTATCATTGCAAAAGAAAACTGCAAATAGTGCTTAAAAAGAATTCTAAAAGAAACACGAAATCACATCCATATATAACTTGCAGTGATGCAAAAGAACGAGGGTGCTATCCACTAAACATGAATTATGAAAAGTTTGAAAAGCATATTATTTATATTGTAAAAAAGATATGCCAAATATACGCTGACAAAGAAATTTTTTATAGGGTTTATGAAAAATATCAAAACAAAACTCTTGATATTAGAGAAGGATATAAGAAAAAAATCGAACAAATTGATAAAGCTATATTTGATATAAACAATAATTTAGACAAGATGTATATGGATAAATTAAGAGGAATTTTACAAGAGGAAGATTATGTTAGAGTATCGCAAAAATTTGATTTTGAAAGAATAAAATTATTCGAACAAAAGAAAGAATTAGAACAAAAAATTAGCCAAGCAGAGCTAAGATTAGAAACAAAAAATACTACAAAAGAAGAAAAAGAATTAGATAATTTAATAGAACAATTTTTGGAATTAGAAAAGGTAGATAAAATTTATTTATATCGATTAATCAATAAAATTGAAATAGATAAAGATAAAAATATATACATATATTTTAACTTTTCAAAACTAAATTCTATTAATGAAAATCTAGATGAATTTATTAAAATTGAAGAAATAATTAACGAAAATCAAAAATACAAAGTTGTGTAATTTCAGTAGTTACAAGACTTTGCAAAATGGTTGGAAGTTTTTTAAATCCACACCTTCAATATTTGCTTTCCAACCATTAGAAAATGCCACATTAGGACATGAATTTGCAATATATTTAGCATATCTGTAAGCATTTGAATTTAAATTAATATTATTATTTATTAAATCTACTCCATCTGGATTAACCATTGGAACAATATAAAAAGAAACCTTATTTAAAAGACTTCTAATATTATAGCCTAAAAAAGAGGAATTTCTATTGTATGCAATGCACATATCCTCTATAAACTTCATAAATACAGTTGTTGTAATCCATTCATTGGCATGGAAAGTAGCACAATAAAATACTTTCTTAGAACCTGTACCAAGTCTAATACAATAAATGGGCTTTTCTAAAACACTATATCCAATAGTAAAAAGCTTTAAAAAAGGAAAGTGCAAAACCAAAGACATAATATCAGACTTAAAAATAGTAGAATTATACTTAACAGAAGTGTTAATAATCATAAATCCTCCAAAACAAATATATTTAATATAATAAATATGATAAAGCAGAAAAAATATGTTAATTACAAAAAAAATAATAAAAAATATTGATAAAAAAAGGATAACGTGATATCCTAATAAAGTACAAAATTCGACAAAATATGGAAGGAGATATTAGCAAACTTGCTAATAAACAAAGATGAAAACAAAAGCAGTAAAAATATTAAATTTTATAATAGCTACAATTATTTTAATAAATGTATTTACAATTAATTCAAAAGCAGAAACTATAAAAAATATAAATGATAAATCCGAGGTGGAATCTGCAATAACAGAGCTTATAATAACAATAAATGTTAATGGAATGAGTAAAACACAAATAACTAACATAATAAATTTGTATAAAGAAGTAACAAAAGTTTATACAAATTTTGAAATTGCAGAAATGATAAATAACAATAAAGAGGTACTTATAAATAATGGCTCAAAAGAGGAAGATTTAAATAGTATAACTGGTGTACTAACAAGCACTAATGAAACTCAATTAAATGCAATTTTAAATAAAATAAATGTAGATGAATTAGTTAATCAAATAGCAAATGGAGCAGACACACAAACAATAATAAGACAAATAACTAGTAATCTTTCTGCAACAGAAAAAGTTGGACTTTTAGTTAATATACTATTCGCAACAAATGTGATGAAAAAAGTACTCATTGTTTTGGGAATAATTTTTATTTATAGAACATTACTTAGATGTGTTATTTACAAAAAAGCCAACAAACCAGCTTGGGCTCCTTTTGTTCCAATTTATAGAAATGTTGTAATGATGCAGATTTGCGGAATTAGTCCTTGGTGGTTATTACTATTATTAGTTCCAGTAGTAGGCTGGATAATATTAGTATTAATATCAGTTGCAAGCAAGTTTTTACTTGCTGAAGGCTTTGGAAAAGGTGTAATATTCTCATTTGGATTATGGATTTTTGCACCAGTGTTTGAAACAATACTTGTTGTATCAAGAAAAACAAAATATATAGGATTCGAAGAATAATATGAAAAAATGTTGTTAAATAATACTTTTTGAAATATTTAAATGATAAATATTTTGATTTATCTAATAAAATTAACAAATTTTGTAAAATTTATTGAATATTATTATACAATGTGATATATTAAGTGTGGCTTAAGAAAAAGCCACATAATTTATTATTTGTAGATATTTTCCTTCTTAAAAGGTCAAGGTGTCAAAAAATATTAAATCAGATTTTTAAGAAGGAGGTAAAATAAAATGGCAGACAAAACATTAACATGTGCAGACTGTGGTAAAGAATTTGTTTTTACAGAGGGTGAACAAGCATTTTATGCAGAAAAAGGTTTTACAAATGAACCAAAAAGATGCCCAGAATGCAGAAAAGCAAGAAAACAACAAAGAAGAAAATAATTACACAGTTGAATAAAATGGAAAGAGACTTTTCGTAGTCTCTTTTTTTATTGTAAAAGCCAATTTTGAAAGGTAAATAAAATTTAAAACAGCAATATAAATTAAAATAAAAGTTATTATAGGCTTTTTATTTTAATGAAAATATGTTATAAATAAATAAAAAGATTATGCAAGAAAAATTGAATATAAACAAAATGTGGGAAATGGTAAAAACTATACTAACAATAAAATCAAAAGAAAAAATAAAGGAGGAAAAATGAAAAAAAGAGAAATTATAAAAGAAAACAAAGGAATAACAATTGTTGCATTGGTAATAACAATAATAGTATTGTTGGTTTTAGCTGGTGTAAGTTTGAACTTAGTATTAGGTGAAAATGGAATAGTAAAAAAAGCACAAGAAGCAAGAAATAAAACAATAAAAGGGCAATTAAATACTGAAAAGTCAATAAACGATTTAACAGAGGAAGCAGATAATTACTTAGGACATTATGATTTAAGTAGATATACTGTTGGAGAAGAAGTAGCATATACATATGACAAAGTAAGTGAAGGATATTTATTACCAAGCAATGAAAGTGGATGCAAAAATGATCAAAAAGTATCTCAAGATAATACAAGTATAAAATGGATAATAATAAATAAGGATGAAAGTACAGGAACAGTGGATTTAATAAGTGATAAGCCTACAGGCAGTATAGTAGCACTTAATGAAGCATTGGGATATAATAATGGAGTTTACTTATTAAATGATATATGTGATAAGTTATATAGTAATACGAGTAAAAAAATAAAAGCAAGAAGTATAAATTTGGAAGACATAGAAAAACACTTAACAGATTCAGGCTTTGCAGTAAGAAATGCATATGGAAATGCAGTAAAATATGGAGTTTCAAAAACATATACAAGTAGTAAACAGTACCCAAAACTCTATGCAAATCAAATAGGAGCAGGAATAACATCAACAAATGTAACACAACCTAATAAAATAAAAGCAATAGATCCTTATAAAGAAAGTAGTCAAGGATATACATATCCAACAAGTGAAACATCAGAAATGGCGGGAGATAGTGGATTAACGGTAACACAAACTTTTTATTATATACCAATAAATGAAAAAAATTATGGAGAGGTGGCAAACATATTATTGAAAACAAATCTTTATTGGGTTGCTTCTCGCTATGTATATACTAGTTCAAGTTGTGCTAGATTTGGACTTCGTTGTGTTGCTACGTATATGGGTGGTAGCGAATTGCTTTATTCAGATGGTACTTCGAATAGACCAAATTTTAGTTTACGTCCAATAGTTTCTCTTAAAGCTAATATGTTAACAGGAGAAAAAGACGAAAATGGAGCTTGGACATTAAAGTAAGGATAATAAAAAGATGATTAAGTGTAATCTTAGTACAAAATAGTTAGTTTCATAAGTAAAATAAGGTATGAAAAATATAAATAATAAAACAATAGTAGAATTTGAAATTATAGAATTTATAAGGACAACAAATTATGTAAAAAAACTATAATAATTTATCAAAAATGGAGTAAAAACGCTTGAAAATGGAAATACTACGTGTTATAATAACATTTGCGATATAAAAAGGAAAAGAGGAGTTTTAGAAATGAAAAATTTAAGAAAAACTAAAATTGTTGGAACAATCGGACCAGCCAGCGAAAATAGACTAGAAGAGCTATTTGAAGCAGGACTAAACGTATGTAGAGTTAACTATTCTCACGGAAGTTGGGAAGAACAATCAGAAAAAACAGAAACAATATTAAAACTAAGAGAAGAAAAAAATCTTCCAATCGCTTTATTATTAGATATGAAGGGACCAGAAATTAGAACAGGAATGTTGTATACAGGAAAAAATACAAAAATTCAACTAAAAGATGGCCAAAAATTTACATTATATAACGAAGATGTAACAGGAAACGAAGAAGGAACTTCTGTAACATATAAAGAATTATACAAAGATGTTAAACCAGGAACAAAAATATTAATAGATGATGGTGCTATAGAATTAAAAGTTGACGAAGTAGTTGGAAAAGATATAGTAACAACAGTAGTTCATGGAAATGGATTAGGAAGCAGAAAAACAATGAACTTACCTGGAACAGTTATTAGATTACCAGGACTTGCAGATAAAGATATAGCAGACTTAAAAACAGCTTGCGAACATGGATATGATTTCGTTGCAATTTCTTTTGCTAGAAATGAAGAAGACATCAAAAATGTAAGAAAAGTATTAGACGAGAACGGTGGAAAAGACATTCAAATAATAACAAAAATTGAAAACGTTGAAGGTCTTTCAAACTTAGAAAAAATAGTAGACCTAGCTGACGGACAAATGATAGCTCGTGGAGATATGGCAACAGAAACAGATTTCACAGAACCACCAGTAGTTCAAAAGAAATTAATAAAACTTTGCAACAAAGAAAACAAACCAGCTATAACAGCAACACAAATGCTAGAATCTATGACACATCAACCATTACCAACAAGAGCAGAAGCAAGTGACGTTGCAAACGCTATATATGATAGAACAAGTGCAATAATGCTTTCTGGAGAATGTGCTCAAGGTGATTACCCAGTAGAATGTGTTAAAACAATGGTTAAAATAGCAAAAAGAGTAGAACCAGAAATAAATTACTGGAAGAGATTTGATGAAAATGAAAACATCGAATTAGATACATTAGAAAAGAACGTTGCATATGCAACTTGCGTAACAGCTAAAAATATGAAAGCTGATGCTATAGTATGCTATACACATTCTGGAAATTCTGCAAGAAACTTAGCAGGACTTGGAGCAGGATGCCCAATACTTGCTATAACAGATAATAAGAGAACATTCCATCAATTAGGTTTAGCTTGGAACGTAACACCAATATACATTGATGCTCAAGAAACAATAAACAAGACAATTGAAAAAGGAATAGAAAAATTAAAAAATGCAGAAATATTAGAACAAGGAGACCTAGTAATAATTGCAGGTGGAGACAAAATAATGGAAGATGCAGGTTCATCTGTAAACAAAACAATAGGTGGAGTTTTAAGAGTATAATTAAATTGCATAACTTAAGGACGAAGAATAATCTTCGTTCTTTTTTTCGCCCATTGGGGACGTCCCTTTTTGGGCGATATTTTTTTGTTTAAAACAGCACCATTTTACGCATGGTTACATAAAATACATAAAAGCGTTTTAAAAAGCTTTTTATATAAAAAGGAGGAAAAAATAATGTACAGATGGTGTAATAAATGTTGCTGCAACAATAATTCAGATGAAGATATTAGCCCATTAGATGATTCTTCATGTATGGATGTTTCTAGCTACAGCAACGAAAATTGCAATATGAACAAATGTGAATGCGGATTTGATGAACAGGAAAGCGTATTTCCAGTAAATCCAATGCTAGGTCAAAGTTATGTGCCAATCCAAAGAATGTCAAAAGTGTTTACTCCAATATGTGGCTTAAAAAATGGAACTATTTTTCCAGAGCTTGTGAGCCCATATTACCCTTGTCAAAGTGTGGAAGACATAGAGTATCTAAAAAGTAGAAACACTATAGGAAAGGGGTGTAACAAATGACATTAAATAATAATATGAATAGTTGTCAAAATACAAATTTAGAAGATTGCAGTTATGAACCAACAGGAATAAATGCACAATTTGGCTATAATACTGCAAATTTACTTTCAAAAGAGAATTGTTACCAAAACCAAATGTGTTGTGAACAAAATGTAGAAGTACAAAATGAAATGTTGTGCAATATTAGAGCATTAAAATTTGCAATAACAGATATTGGAGAATATTTAAATACACATAGTACAGATAAAAGAGCAATATGTATTCATAGAGAATATTGCCAAGAATTAAGAGATTTATCAGACAAATATCAGAAAATGTATGGCCCACTTAGCATAGAATTTCCTTGTAACAGTTGGAGATGGCTAGAGGAACCTTGGCCATGGGAAAGGAGCAGTGAAGAATAATGTGGACTTATAATAAATTATTACAATACCCAATAAATATAAAAAATAGAAATCCTAAAATGGCAAAGGTAATAATATCTCAATACGGAGGACCAGACGGAGAGTTAGCAGCAGCTTTAAGATATTTATCTCAAAAATTTGCAATGCCAAGTCAAATTGCGAAAGCTACACTTAATGACATAGGCACAGAAGAGCTAGCCCACCTTGAAATGGTAGGAACTTTAGTGCACCAACTAACAGATGGAGTTTGCCCAGAAGAATTGCAAAAAGCAGGACTTGGAGCTTATTACACAGATCATGGTGTGGATGTATATCCTCAATCTGCTGCAGGAGTTCCTTTTGACGCAAACTGCTTAGCGTGCAAAGGCGATGTAATTGCAAACTTACAAGAAGATTTAGCAGCCGAACAAAAAGCACGTGCAACCTACGAAAAATTAATTGACCTTTGTGCAGATGACAAAGACGTTGTTGATGTTTTAAGATATTTAAGACAAAGGGAAATTGTTCACTTCCAAAGATTTGGAGAAGCACTAAGAGACGTTCAAGATAAAATGGCAGAAAAGAAATTTTATATGAATGGACTTAATTTAAATAATACAGGCAACTGCTGTGGAAATAATACTAATATGTTAAATAACAGTTGCTATAATATGAGAAGTGAAGAATCAAACGAAAACAACAATAGTTGCCAAAATTAATTAATATTAGAAAATAGAAGAGGGAAGATTGTAAATTTCTAATAAAATTTGCAATTCAATCCCTCTAATTTTATGAAGAACAAGTATGAAAAATTTTTTTCAATATTTTATTTATTCTGGAAAGTAATACTGACTTTCCTAATAAATAAAAAGAACTTCAAGATGAAGTCCTTAATCTAAATTATTTAAAATGTTTGGTAACATTTGCTTCTTTCTAGAAACAACATTGTTTAGCATTGCTGTATTATTTTCTAGATTTACTCCGAAAGCTTTTTCTATAGTATTAGCTTTTCTACCCATAGCAATTATTTTTGAATTTGCGTTTAATATATCTGTTGCAGCAAACATATAGAAATCTAAGTTTTTATCATTAATTTCTTTTTGAATAGCATCTTCTAATTCAGCTTGTCTGCTAAATACAGAATTTAAATCAACTGCATTAACTTGAGAAATTTCAAATTTTGCATTTTTATCATCAAATTCTTTTGCATCAATATTTATAACTTGGAAAGGAGAAAACTCACTAATATCAGTTCCAGCCTTTAACATTTCTTTTCCATAAGATTCAATATCAACACCTGCAATGCTTGCAAGTTTATTTGCAATTTCTCTATCTTGCTCAGTGCAAGTTGGTGATTTAAATAATAGTGTATCAGAAATAATAGCACTAAGCATTAAACCAGCCATTTGTGAATCTATATCTACATCATTTTGTTTATATAATTTGTAAAGAATAGTTCCTGTACATCCTAATGGCTCTGCAATATAATACATTGGTTCTTTAGTTTCAAACTTTATTTTATGATGGTCAACAACCATTTTTATTTTTGCTTTTTCAATACCAGAAACACTTTGAGTGAATTCATTGTGGTCAACTAATGCAACTTCACAATTTTCGTCAACACTATCTAAAGTTAATGGTTCTTCTATTTCAAAAGTTTTTAATGCATAAGCAGTTTCTTTATTTACGTTTCCTAATTTATATGCAACAGCATCAACGCCTAAAGCTCTTTCTAAATTAGCAAGAACAATGGCAGATGTTATTGTATCTGTATCTGGTTTTTGATGTCCAAAAACATATAATTTACTCATAATAATAGTCTCCTTTAAAATAAAAAATAGTCTTAGAAATATTCAAATATTATGTAATTCTCTGACTTTTTAATTATAGCACAATTCATTTATTTAGTCAAATAAAATTACTTTTCATAAATTAACACTATTTATTTTCATTTGCAATGTTTACAATATAATGCTATAATTGATTTCAAATTTGACTTTATATGATAAAAATTAATATTATTGAAAATGGAGGTGAAATAATGTGCAAGAACAAGAGATACAGTTAGAGGAAAATTTTGAACAAATTATATATATTAATATGGATGATTCTGGAAGGTTAGTGCATGGAGAACCGAGCGAGTTGGTTTTTGTATATGGTGGTGTTTTTTTTCTTTCTTTACACGAGCAAGAGGACTTTTCAAGACAGTATAAAGCCCTAGTTGACTTAATAAAACCTAGATATTGTAAAAGTTTTTCAAAAGACATTTCTTTAAACAAGGAACATTGTGCAACGCATAATTATCAAAATTGTATGTATGATTGTCCAGAACTAAAATCCAATATGCTAGAACCAAAAGATAGAAGAAGATTATTAAATTTTATAAAAAGGTATGACACTTCTGTTGCAGTAGTTTCTAATTATAAAATTAAAGACTATATTTTTGATAGTAAAGCCTCAAAAGGGAGATTTAAAGATTATATTATAAAAAGAGAGGTTAAAAGAATTATTGAGAATTTAATATCTCAAAACAGACTCAATTCTCATCAACCAGTAAAATTAATTCTTAATTTAGACGAACAGTCTACTGTCTCTAACGGATATTATGATTTGGAGAGCTCCATAAAAGAAGAATTACAATTTGGAATTATGAACTATGATTATGGAATCAGTTTTCCACCAATATTATCTTCAGTTACTGTTAAAGTAAAATATAAAAATTCATATTATAATTATCCTGTTCAAGCTGCGGATTTGCTAGTAGGAGAGGTCAGACACGCATATTATCATTACTTGCAAGATAATGATTTTGAAAAATATAGAAAAAGAACAAACTTTTTAAATACATCTATATATTTACCATAAAAAAAAAGAGCCTTTGAATGGCCCTTTTCCAAGTAAATAGGTGTATTTTTAATACACTTAATTTTTCAATCTAATTTTACTTGTACACCGAACAAAGGGGAATTCCCTTTTGGTATAATAATTGTAACATTTAAAAAATTAAATGTCAACAATTATATTATTATTTTATACTTTTGATTTGTTTTTATGCATAACATTTTTATTTTTTTAGATTATTGGAGCTAACAACGGGAATCGAACCCGTGACCTCAGCCTTACCAAGGCTGCACTCTACCGACTGAGCTATGTTAGCATTTTTAGGCTCTAATTAGAATTTGATTATACTCTCGAGATATCCTTTTTAGAAGCCTTATATATTACCTTCTGTTTGAATATTTTTTACTGTCTTTTTTCTTATTCTTTGAATTGCATTATCTACTGATTTTACAGGAGCATCCAATTTTGCTGCAATTGTTACGTAAGAATCTCCTTGAATATATCTTCCAAGAACTCTTTTTTCAAAGTCACTTAAATGTGTATCAATTGCATTTTCTACACTAGACATATATTCTTTTTTTGTTATTGTGTCTAATGGATCTTCAACAATTTTTGTGTCTAATACTTCCATTATCTCTGAATTATTAGTGCCATCTTCATTTTCATATGCATTCATATTTAAGGATAAATACGAATTTAATGGCATATGTTTTTGTCTGTTAGATGATTTTATTGCAGTAATTAGCTGTCTTTCTATACATAAGTTTGCAAATGATTTAAATGAATTTTGTTTATCTTCCTTGTAGTCTTTTATTGCCTTGTATAAACCAATTAGCCCTTCTTGAATTATGTCTTCTTTTTCTGCACCAATAATAAAATACTTGTTTACTTTAGAATTGACCAAGTCTTGATATTTGCAAATTAAAAAGTCTAAGGCTTCTTTGTCATCTTGCTTTATTGCTTCTAATAATTCTTCGTCCGACATATTAGTATATTTACTGTTGTTAATCATTTTTTAGATAAGTCCTCCTAAGTCAGCACTTTGTATGCTTGTATTATATGCTAGTTTTCCTTGAAAAGTCAATAGTTTTAGCCGTTAATTTTGTTATTTTTTCGATTTTCTATTGCATTTTGTAAAGTATTTTGATTTCATAGCAAATACTTATATTAGTTGCTTTTTTACAGTTATTGTGTTAAACTATACTAGCAATTTTCAATTTTATCTTTTTTGTAATTACAAGGAGGAGTTATGTATTATCGTTTGGTAAGTGGACGAAAGGTTGAATTACCTTCAAGTAGTAAAAATTTTATCTTAATTTTGGAAAACCGTATTGCCTTTGGTATTAATGATGAAAACTATCAAAAAGCAATTTCATTTTTAATGGAAAATCCTAAGGCGAAAGTTAATATTGGTATACCAAAAGATCCTGGTTTTTACTTAATTTATGATAATTCTACCTATTCTGCGTGGGGATACAATGCTCCAGGCAGCCATAAACTTTCCAGAATATTTTTTATGTTTAAATAAAAAATTATAAAACACTGCAATTAAGTTGCTTTTATGCACTTTTTGCAGTGTTTTAGACTTAAAAATAATTACAGTTTAATTGCAAAAACAAACAATTTGTGTTATATTATAGTAGCTATAGAAAAAAGAAAGGTCGAAGATATAATGAAAATAGGAATTGTAGGACTTCCAAATGTAGGAAAGAGTACTTTATTTAATGCAATAACAAATGCGGGAGCAGAATGTGCAAACTATCCATTCTGCACAATAGAGCCAAATGTTGGAGTTGTTCCAGTGCCAGATGAAAGATTGGACAACTTGGCAAAAATGTATAACCCTCAAAAGGTTACACATGCTATAATTGAATTTGTTGATATAGCAGGTTTAGTTAAAGGAGCTAGCAAAGGAGAAGGATTAGGAAATAAATTCTTGTCACATATAAGAGAAACAGACGCAATCTGCGAGGTTGTAAGATGTTTCGAGGATTCAAACATAATACATGTTGATGGAAGCATAAATCCTGTAAGAGATATTCAAACTATTAATTTAGAATTAATTTTTGCAGACTTGGAAACTGTTGAAAAAAGAATAGACAGAAGCAGCAAAATGATAAAGGCAGACAAAAAATATCAATTTGAATTAGATACATGGAAGAAAGTAAGAGAAGCGCTTCAAAATGGTAAAATGGCAAGAAGTCTTGATTATTCTGAGGAAGAACTAGAAGTAATAAAAGATGCGTTTTTACTTACAATGAAACCTATTTTATATGTTGCAAATGTTTCTGAAGAACAGCTTTCGGACAATAATGACGCAAACGTAAAGGCTGTTGAAGAATATGCAAAACAAGACAAAGCAGAAGTTATAAAGCTTTGTGTAAAAATAGAAGAAGAACTATCAAGTCTTGATGGAGATGACAAGAAAGAAATGCTAGAAGCATTAGGATTAGAAGAATCTGGACTAGATAAAGTAATAAAATCAAGCTATGATCTATTAGGTCTAATGTCTTTCCTAACAGCAGGAGAGCCAGAAGTAAGAGCTTGGACTATAAAAAAAGGAACTAAAGCACCACAAGCTGCAGGAAAAATCCACTCAGATATTGAAAGAGGATTTATTAGAGCAGAAATTGTATCTTATGATGATTTAATAAGAGAAGGCTCAATGGTTGCTGCTAAAGAAAAAGGATTAGTTCGTTCTGAAGGAAAAGAATACATAATGCAAGATGGTGATATAGTACTATTCAAATTTAATGTATAAAAAATATTGCACATATTTATAAAAAGTGAGTTAGATATATTTCTAATTCACTTTTTTTATGCAAAAAATGTCGAAAACTTCTTATTTTTCGATAAAACTTGTCAATATTTGCTATTGGAAATTTATGGAAAAAGAACTATACTATATTAGAAAATAAAAAGAGGAAAAATTGTGAAAAACAATTACAATTTTGCAATACAAAATAAAAAATATTTAATTGTTTTACGATTTTTATCTTAAAGGAGGAATGAAATTAGAAGTGGAATGTATTTATGTACCTAGAAACAAGCTATTAACAATAAAAATAGCAGATGAAATTGACGAAAGTACAACAGATAAATTAAGGAGGAAAATTGATAATGAAATTACGAGATTTATGCCTAGAAAAGTTATATTTGATTTTAGTAACGTTGCTTTCATGGACAGTGCAGGAATAGGAATGTTGCTTCGGAAGATACAAAATAATTAAAATGTTGGGAGGAAACTTAGCTTTAGCCAATGTAAATAGACAAGTTGAAAAGGTTTTTGAAATTAGTGGAATTCTAAAAATAATTCCAATAATAAAAGAATCAGAGAATAATTACAAAGAAAAACGGAGGAGAAAATGTTGGGAATTTATGATAATGAAATGAAATTAGAGTTTATTAGTAAATCTGCTAATGAGGCTTTTGCTAGGATAAGCGTTGCAGCTTTTGCATCACAATTAGATCCAACAATTGATGAACTAGCAGACATAAAAACAGCTGTATCTGAGGCTGTAACAAATTCTATAATTCATGGTTACGAAAATACAAGTGGAATAGTTAAAGTAGAGGCAAGAATAAAGGACAATTGTGTGGAAGTGCAGGTATCAGATTCTGGTAAAGGAATAGAGGACATAGAACTTGCCAAAAGGCCATTATATACAACTAAAGCAAATTTGGAACGTTCTGGCATGGGATTTACAATTATGGAAAGCTTTATGGACGAGCTAAAAATTGAGTCTATTCCAGATATGGGAACAAAGGTTACAATGAAGAAATACATAATGCCAAAGGAAGGTATTTAAAATATGTATGAAAACACATATGATGAAATTGCAAAAGCTCAAAATGGCGACAAAATTGCAATGGACAATCTTGTTAAAAACAATTTAGGGTTGGTATATACTATTTCCAAAAGATTTATTGGAAGAGGTTATGACATTGAAGACTTAAATCAAATTGGAGCAATAGGATTAATAAAATCTATAAAAAAATTTGATTTAAATTATAATGTAAAACTGTCTACATACTCTGTTCCTTTTATACTTGGAGAAATAAAAAGATTTATAAGAGATGATGGAAGAGTAAAAATAAGTCGAAGTATAAAGGAACTTGGCTATAAAATAAGAGAAATGCAAAACGAACAAATAAGAAAAAATGGCGAAGAGCTAAGCATAGAAGAACTAGCAAGAGAACTAAAAATATCGAAAGAAGACGTGGCACTTGCAATAGAGGTAAATGCGTCTAATATTGTAACATCTATTAATGAACCAGCATTTGGAAAAGATTCTGAAAAAGAAACTTCTGTAGAGGACATTCTTCCAGACAAGCAAAATCAAGAAAAGGAAATAACAGATAAACTTACAATAAATAAGTTGATACAGGAGCTAACTCCTAAGGAACAGGATGTAGTAATTTTAAGATATTTTAAAGAAGAAACACAGTCTCAAGTCGCAAAAAGGCTTGGAATAAGCCAGGTGCAGGTTTCAAGAATAGAAAAAAAGGTGTTGGCGGTTATGAGAGAAAAGCTAATTTAATCTATAATTTTATACTGGCATATTGGACTGAAAACTAGGATACAGCTAGTAGGTATTTAGTAATCATATAGCTTAGGTTTCATTTTGGTTACTTAGATTTTAGGGAGGAAAAAAGAGTGAAAAAAATATTCATAGTAATACTATTTCTAATGTCAATGATATTTTTAATTCCAATAATTTTTACAAGAAAATTTAAAACAGAAGAAACAAGTGTGAATACTAATATAGAAAATATAGAAAACAATCAAAATGAACAACAAGCAAATTATGAATATTCAAAGTTAGGAACAATTAAATTATTACATAGTAAAACTGGAGAAGTAGAAAATTTAGAAATGGATAAATATCTGCTAGGAGTTGTATCTGCAGAAATGCCAGCAAGCTTTGAAGAAGAAGCTCTAAAAGCACAGGCAATAGTAGCTAGAACATATACTGCATATATAATTTTAAATGGAAGCGGAAAACATAAAGAAGCCGACATTTGTGACGACTCGAGATGTTGTCAAGCTTGGATTTCTAAAGAAGACAGACTTGCAAAATGGGATGAAAATTTGAAAAATGAATATTGGACAAAAATAGAAAATGCAGTAAATTCAACAAAGGGAAAAGTTATAACATATAATGGAGAAGTAATTGATGCCTTCTTTCATTCAAACAGTGGAGGAAAAACAGAAAATGTCTCTGCTGTATGGGGAGGAGCAGACTTGCCATATTTGCAAAGTGTAGAAACAGCTGGAGAAGATGCTTATTCACAGTATGAATCAGAAGTAGAGCTTAGCAAACAAGACTTTGAAAACAAAATAAAAGAAAAATATTCGAACTTTACAATAGACTATAATGCCGAAGATGCAATAAAAATATTGGAATATACTGATGGAAATAGAGTAAAAACAGTAAAAATTGGAAATCTTGAACTGTCGCGGAGTAGAGGTAAGAACCTTATTAGGATTAAGGTCTGCAAATTTTGAAGTTAAAATAGAGGGGGATAACATAAAATTTGCTGTAAAAGGCTATGGACACGGAGTTGGAATGAGTCAAACTGGAGCAGATAGCCTTGCAAAACAAGGTCAAAATTGCGAAGAAATAGTAAAACACTTCTACACAGGAGTAGAAATCACAAATCTATAGAAAATCGCCCAAAGGGGACTCCCTTTTTTGGGAGATTTTTGTGTTTTTAAATTTGCACTATCCTTTAAAGTTTTTTTTAAATTGTATAAATTTATAAGAAATGGAAATAATTATACTAATTTAAATGAGAAAGGAATGTGATTAAATTTATGGACAGACGTCAAAGAAGAAACGAAAATTATGTATCTAATATAAGTATGTGGGTGCTTGGAGCCGTTGCAGTAGCACTATTAATAGCATTTGGGGTTGGAGTTGTAATTAATAATAATCAAACAAGACAGGCAAAAAGATTTACCACAAATACACAAAGAATTGCAGAAACAAATACAATGGTAAATACATCGGAAAATATGCAAAACAACACGCAAACAGTAAGTACATCTATTGGAAGAAGTGTAAACGAAATGCAAGAAAACACTACAAATACGGAAAAAAATAATACAGAAAAAATGGCAGTAAATACTAGTAAAGCAGAAGAAACTAAAAATAACACAAAAACTAATACAACAAAAGCAACAAACATAGAAAAAGAAACTGAGGTAAAACAAGAAGACACAAAAAGTGAAGAAACGAGCAAAGATCCAAGCTTTTCAAAACCAGTAGAAGGAGAAAAATTGCAAGACTATTCTAAAGACAACTTAGTATATTCTAACACACTGAAAGAGTGGACTACTCATCTTGGAATAGATTATTTAGCAGAAAAAACAGATGTGGTAAAAGCTGCAGCAGATGGAAAAATAAAATCAATAAAAAACGATCCAAGATATGGACTAACAGTTGTAATAGAACACTCAAATGGATTTGAAAGCATATATTCTAGCTTACTTACAGCAGAATTTGTAACAATTGGAGAAGAAGTAAAACAAGGGCAAACAATTGCAACAGTTGGAAATACTGCAACATTTGAAATCGCAGATGAAACACATCTCCACTTCGAAATAAAAAAAGATGGTGAAAATGTAGATCCTAACATTTATATAAAATAATATTTGACTAAAAAAGTAAAGCCATACTGTAAAACTAGTTCAAAATGCTCATAAAGTTGTAATAATAAAACAATGCTTTCGCCCAAAAAGGGACGTCCCTAATGGGCGAAAGTTTTTTTGGCAAACTTGATGTGGATTCTGTGGCGATTTTTAAACGAATTTTGCGATTAAAGGAAAAAATATTGACTTAATATTCAAATAATGATAATTTATAAATATCAAATTTTATAAATTGAGGGATATAATGGATAACTTATATGACATATTAGAGGTAAGCAGGAAAGCCTCTAAAGAGATAATAGAAAAAGCATACAAAACACTTGCAAAAAAGTATCATCCTGATGTGCAGTCAGAAGAAAACAAGAAATATGCTGAAGAAAAAATGAAACAACTAAATGAAGCTTATAGTATTTTAAGTGATGATATAAAAAGAGCAGAATATGATGCAAAATTAGAGCAAGAAGAAAACAAATTAAAAGAACAAAACTATGCAAATCGCTATAAAAATGAAGAATACAGCACATATAGTCAAGACTATAATAAAGAATATAGCCCTCAAGATTATACCGAAGAAAATTATGATTATTACAATTTAAATTCAAATATAAATAATACAAATGTAAATACTGCAAATGCCAACAATGCAACAAATGAAGACTGGAGATATGAATTTCAGAAACTAAGCCCTAAAGAACAAAAAAAGCTAATGAAAAAAATTCAGAGAGAAGCAAATGAAGAGTACAGAAAAAATTACGAAGCATATTTCAGAAGTCTAGGCTATAAAATAAAACACAAATGGACAATAAGAGATGTAATAACAGTACTTCTTGTATTTGTTTCACTTGCAATTATTGTTAGAATTTTATGGATTATTCCATTTACACATAACTGGATGATTAATTTTTATAACGATAATTGGGCAGTACAAATTGTAGTTAATTTATTTATAGGATTATATAATGGCATTGTGAAATTTATAGAAAACATTGGAAAATTTTAGTGTATATAATAATTATAATTAGTTATAATATTTATATAAATAACAAAATTAGGAGGTTTTATTATGGACAGAAAAGTAAGAGTTGTTCAATTTGGAACAGGAAAAATGGCTGTTTACACAATGAGATATGTTATGGAAAAAGGAGGAGAAGTTGTTGGTGCAATAGATGTTAATCCAAATGTAATTGGAAAAGACATAGGACAAATAATGGGAAAAGAAGAGCTAGGAGTAAAAGTTACAGCATTAGAAAATGCTGAAGAAATGTTAAGAACTACAAAACCAGACATATGTGTTGTAGAAACAATGAGCTTAATAAAAGACGTAGAAGAAGCTCTAATGCTATGTGCTAGACTTGGAATAAATGCAATAACAACTTGCGAAGAAGCATTTTATCCTTGGAACTCTAATCCAAGCATCACTAAAGCATTAGACGAAATGGCAAAGAAAACAGGATGCACAATAACAGGAAGCGGCTATCAAGACATTTATTGGGGACAATTAATAACATCAATTGCAGGTTCAACACAAAAAATAACAAAAATAAAAGGAAGTTCTAGTTATAATGTAGAAGACTACGGAATTGCATTAGCAAAAGCACATGGCGCAGGACTTACATTAGACGAATTTGATAAACAAGTTGCATCAGTAGACAGAATAAGCGACGAGGAAAGACAAAAAATAATAGAATCTGGTGAGTATTTACCATCATACATGTGGAACGTAAATGGATGGTTATGCTCAAAACTAGGACTTACAATAAAATCACAAACACAAGTTACAGTACCAACAACATATAAAGAAGACATATATTCAGAAACATTAGGTGCAACAGTAAAAGCAGGAGATGCAACTGGAATGAGTGCCGTTGTTACAACAGAAACAGAAGAAGGAATAACAATAGAATCAGAATGTATAGGAAAAGTATATTCAAAAGAAGAATACGATAAAAATGAATGGACAGTATACGGAGAACCAGATACAACAATTACAGTTGCAAAACCAGCAACAGTTGAACTAACTTGTGGAACAATAGTAAACAGAATACCAGACGTAATAAATGCACCAGCAGGATATGTTACAACAGAAAAAATGGGAGACTTACAATACAAAATAAAACCTTTAAATGAATATGTAAAATAATTATAATACAATAAAAATTATTTAAAAAGAGTACCGTTAATAAGAAAAGTTATTAAAAAGTACTCTTTTTTTGTGTGCAAAATAGTAAAAATAGAAAAAAATTAAGCAGCAAGCTGGAAAGATTATGTTGAAAGAATTAATATATGTCTAAATCTTCGCAATTTTAATGGAAAAGTTTTAAATTTTATGATATAGTATGAACTAATAAAAGAAAAATATAGATAATTTATAAATTGATTTAAAGATGAAATTCCCTGAAATAAAAGGATTTTCAGTAAGAAATTTAAAATATATGAGAAAATTTGCAAAAGAATATCCAGATTTTGAATTTTTGCAAGAGGTTCTTGCAAAAATTATGTGGTATCATAGTATTTATTTTATTAGTAAGATAATGAAACTTTAAGGAGGAAAACTAAAAATGAGAATACGTTTTAAAAAATGGGCTAGACCCGAACTAGAAGCAAGCAAATTTTATATAGATAATCCAGAAGAATACAAAGGCAAGTGGGAAACCTTATTTAAAAATAAAACTCCAATACACTTAGAACTTGGTTGTGGAAAGGGAGGATTTATCTCTCAAATTGCACCAAAAAATTTAAATAGAAATTACATTGCAATAGATTTAGTTGATGCAATGCTTGGACTTGCTAAAAGAAAAATAGAAGAGAATTATAAAGAAATAAAACAAAAACCAGAAAATATATACATTACAAGATACGATATAGACAGAATTTTAAATATATTTAGTCCAGAAGATAAAATAGGTAGAATTTACATAAACTTTTGCAATCCTTGGCCTAGAGGAAAACACCATAAAAAAAGATTAACACATACAAGACAACTAGAAAAATACAAACAATTCTTAGAAAAGGATGGTTGTATTTATTTTAAAACCGATGATGACAATTTATTTACAGACAGCTTAACTTACTTTAAAGAAGCGGGATTTGATTTAGAAAAAGTAACTTACAATCTAGCAGAAGAAAAAGACTTTTGGAATGGAGAAGAAAATATAGAAACAGAACATGAGAAAATGTTTAAAGAGCAGGGAATAAAAATAAAAGCAATAATTGCAAAAAATAAATAATTGATGTTATATGTAGAAACAATTGAAAAAGAAATATTTCTTTTTCAATTGTTTTAGTTTTTTACGATTCCTGCAATGTCCAAATAGATATGCTTCCGTCTTTTACGTAAAATATTCCATTTCCGTCACTGTCTACATATACAGGTTCTTTTAAATTTCCTAAATAGTCGTATAAAACAGAATTTGCAAGTTTTTTTCCAACATTCATTTGAATACATCCGCCAGAACCGTTTGTTAGTATAACAGCCATACCAGAAGAAGGATGTATTTCGTCTCCTTCACGAACCCAACCAATTACATTAGAACTACTAAAATAATCAGTTTGCTTTCCGTATGCAAAGTGTTTTCTTGCATAAATTAATTTTTCTAGAAGCGACATTTTATTACCAATTCCTTTTGTAGGAATGCCGTATAAGTCACCATAAAAAATGCAAGGTATTCCTTCTTTTCTAAGTAATACTAGAGAATAAGCGTGGGGCTTAAACCAGTTGTCTATCCAAGATTCTAAAGCTTGACCAGGTTCTGTGTCGTGGTTGTCTACAAATGTAATGGCTTTATCTGGAACAGAGGCAACTAAAGTATTGCTAAAAATGGTTCTCATATCAAAATGACCATTACTATGACAAGCATTAAACAAATTGTAGTGAAGAGGCACGTCAAATAAACACATTTTATTTTTAGTAGCCTCAAGATAATTTTTTAAAGACTCCACATTACCACTCCAATATTCGCCAACAGTAAATAAAGGCTTTGTAGAATAATCCTGAAGTTCATCTAGCCAGTCTTCAAAAAATGATGCTCTAATATGCTTTACTGCATCAATTCTAAAGCCATCAATCTTAGTTAAATCTAAATACCACTTACTCCAAGAGGTAAGCTCTTCCACAACATCCACATTATTTAAATCAACATCACAGCCCATTAAATAGTCAAAATTTCCATTCTCTTTATCTACAGACTCATCCCAATGCTTTCCGTAAAATCTAAAAACAGAAGTCTTTTTTTGCTTATCATCCCAGTCCACACCGTGAAAATGAGTCCAGTTCCATTTAAAAGAAGAATATGTGTCGTTTCTTCCGTGGAAAAGTAAACTTTGTCCAAGCTCTAATTTCGTGTGGCTCAGACACAGCCTGATTTCTATTTACGGGATTATCTTCTATTGCAATAACATCTTCTGTTTCATCAGCACCCATTTTTTGATTAAAAACAATATCTGCTAAAACTTTAATATTCTTAGACTGAAAAGCCTTTATACAGTTTAGATATTCTTCCTTTGTTCCGTATTTTGTTTTTATATCTCCCTTTTGATTAAACTCGCCTAAATCGTATAAATCGTAAACACCATATCCAACATCAAAAATGCCACTAGAGCCCTTATAAGCAGGAGGGAGCCATACATAATTTATACCAAGACTTGCAAGATAGTCTATTTGATTTAATGCATCTTTCCAAAACATAGAATCTGCAGGCAAATACCACTCAAAAAATTGCATAATTATATCATTTGTTTCGTTCAAAAAAATCACTCCATTCTTTAGTAACCATTATAGCAATAAAAAAACAAAATATATACATTTATTTAAAATAATTTTATAAAAATAAAAAAATTTCTGTTATTCAATTTAATATAAAATAAATTAGAAAATAGATAAAAAAATTTTTGAAAAATTTATAAAATTATATTTTAAAAATAAAATTTAATTTGACTTTTCGAAATGCTTAAGTGTGTTGATTTTTTAAATACAAAAGCTGGTAATAAATGGTTAAAATAGCGTAAAAAACAACAAAAAAACTCAATTCCGAAAATTACCCACTAAAATAGCTGCTTTTTGAATTTAATTAGTATTAATACCACTAATTCATAAGCAAAACGGTATAAAAATTATGGGTTTCGCCCCCTTTTATTTTTAATAAAGATGTGATATAAAAAATAATAAATATTTAATGTCTATAAAAGTTTATAGAATTAAATATGACCAAAGCATAAACTTAAAAATAGATATTAAATTTTAGAGAAAAAATATTGGTTAGAAAATAATTTTTTTTACCAAGTAATAGTCACAATATGACTAAAAACAGAAACTAAAGAAAAAAGAATAAAAAAATACAAAATGCGAATAATAAGAATAAATCTAGAAAGCAAAGCTAGAAATATTAAACGAAAGGAAGAAGAAAATGGAAGATAACAAAAAATGTTTATATTTATATAATAAAAATATGAACAAAAAACAAGAAAAACGGAATAACCCTAGTTGCTTTGGTCGTAACAATAGTAGTTTTATTAATTTTAGCAGGAATAAGCTTAAATTTAGTGCTAGGTGAAAACGGAATTATAACAAAAGCACAGGAGGCAAGAGACAAAACAGAGCAAGCAAGAATAAACACTGAAAAGTCAATGAATAGTTTAGAACAAGAATTATCAAATTATGTAAATAAAATAGGCTCTGGAAATGGAGGAAATTCAGGCGGTTCTGAAAGTAAAGTTGATGGAGTACCAATCCCATCAGGATTTGTGTATGTAGGAGGAACAAAAGCAAGTGGTCTAGTAATTTCAGATGCAGCAGTCGACAAAGAAAAATATAAAGGACAAACAACAGTAGGAACAGATTTAGTAGGAAACCAATTTGTATGGATACCAGTAGATAGCATAGCAGATTATAAAAGAACAGCTTATTCAATAAGTGTTGCAACTGGAACAACAGATACAAAAACAAATTCAGAGCAAATAAAAGCAAGTAGCTCAAGTAGTGATTATTATACAGAAGTATTACCTGCAGATGAAAAAACAAGCGTAGAAACCAATAAGGGATTCTATATTGGAAGATACGAAGCAGGAGACCAAGAAAGTACAAATTCTACAAAATTAAGAGCAAGCGGAGCATCAACAAGTAATACAGTAACAGTAAAAGCAGGACAAGCCCCATATAATTATATAAAATATACAGATGCAAAAAAATTAGCAGAAGGATTTAGTACAAAACAAGGATATACAAGTGTAAAATCAAAACTAGTAAGTAGCTATGCATGGGATACAGCAATAGCATTTATACAAAAAACAAATAGCGATTATGGAAATAGCTCAGAAGAAGGAAATTATAACAATTCTCCAACATTTACTTATACAGGAATAGCAGATACAGAAAAAAATAAACAGACCAAAGCAAATGGAACAGATACATTAATTCCAACAGGACAAACAACAGCCGTAAATAACATATACGATATGGGAGGAAATGTAGCGGAGTGGACTACAGAGTCTTATTCTAACACGAACTATCCTTTCACCCGCAGAGGAGGCAGTTACAGCGACTACTTCGCTGTTTATCCAGCAGGAAGCCGTGGTTGCAATTCGGACCGTGCGATCGATTACATCGGATTCAGGTGCACTTTATATTTGTAGACCTGAGCCCTGGTTTCTCTGAACTAAAATTCAGCAGAAACTAAAACCCATAGCAATATGTGGGAAAAAAGAGAAATTCCCCCAAGAATAGGGGAAAAAATAAAATTATATAGTAGGTAGAAGCCTCTCAGAATATATAGAAAATCGAAAGTTTATAAGGAAAGATATAAGCTAGAAATATTAAACGAAAGGAAGAAGAAAATGGAAGATAACAAAGAATGTTTATATAATAGAAATATAAATAAAAAACAAGAAAAACGGAATAACACTAATTGCTTTGGTCGTAACAATAGTAGTATTGCTAATACTAGCAGGAATAAGTTTAAACTTAGTGTTAGGACAAAATGGAATAATAAGTAGAGCACAAGATGCAAGAAACCAAACAACAGAGGGACAAGTAAACACCGAAAAAGCTGTAAATGCATTAACAGATGAAATGGAAGATTTAATATCAGAAAACGAAAACTCTGGAAACGGAGGAAACTCTGGTGGCTCTGGAAGTACAGTAGATGGAGTACCAATCCCATCAGGATTTGTATATGTAGGAGGAACAAAAGCAAGTGGTCTAGTAATTTCAGATAATGCAGCAGACAAAGAAAAATATAAAGGACAAACAACAGTAGGAACAGATTTAGTAGGAAATCAATTTGTATGGATACCGGTAGATAGCATAGCAGATTATAAAAGAACAGCATATTCAACAAAAGTTGCAACAGGAACAATAGACTCAACAACAAATTCAGAGCAAATAAAATACAGTAACTCAAGTTATTATTTTACAGAAACATTGCCTGCAGACGAAAAGACAAGTGTAGAAACAAATAAAGGATTCTATATAGGAAGATATGAAGCAGGAGACCAAGAAAGTACAAATTCAAAAACATTAAGAGCAAGCGGAGCATCAACAAGTAATACAATAACAGTAAAAGCAGGTCAAGCCCCATATAATTATGTAACAAGAACACAAGCTAAAAGCCTAGCAGAAGCATTTAGTACAAAACAAGGCTATACAAGTGTAACATCAAAACTAATAAGCAGTTATGCATGGGATACTGCAATTGCATTCATACAAAAAACAAATAGCAATTATGGAAATAGCTCAGAAGAAGGAAATTATAGCAATTCTCCAACATTTACTTATACAGGAATAGCAGATACAGAAAAAAATAAACAAACCAAAGCAAATGGAACAAGTACATTAATTCCAACAGGACAAACCACAGCCGTAAATAACATATACGATATGGGAGGCAATGTAGATGAGTGGACTACAGAGTATTCTGCTGTATCGGGCAATCATTGCACCCTCAGAGGAGGCTGTTGCGGCAACGACTTCGCTGATAGTCCAGCAGGGGATCGTAATAGCACTTCGGGCAATGCGAACGCTTCCGTCGGGTTCAGGTGCACTTTATATTTGTAGACCTGAGCCCTGGTTTCTCTGAACTAAAATTCAGCAGAAACTAAAACCCATAGCAATATGTGGGAAAAAAGAGAAATTCCCCCAAGAATAGGGGAAGAACATAAAATTGTAGGGTAGGTAGAAGCCTCCCAGAATATATAGAAAATCGAAAGTTTATAAGGAAAGATATAAGCTAGAAATACAAAACGAAAGGAAGAAGAAAATGGAAGATAACAAAGAATGTTTATATAATAGAGATATAAATAAAAAACAAGAAAAACGGAATAACTCTAGTTGCTTTGGTCGTAACAATAGTTGTACTTTTAATATTAGCAGGAATAAGTCTTAACTTAGTACTAGGACAAAATGGAATAATAAGTAGAGCACAAGATGCAAGAAACCAAACAGCAGAAGGACAAGTAAACACCGAAAAAGCAATAAATGCATTAACAGATGAAATGGAAGATTTAATATCAGAAAACGAAAATTCTGGAAACGGAGGAAACTCTGGAGGAGGTAGTTCTGGAAGTACAGTAGATGGAGTACCAATCCCAGCAGGATTTGTGTATGTAGGAGGAACAAAAGCAAGTGGACTTGTAATTTCAGATGCAACAGCAGATAAAGAAAAATATAAAGGACAGGAAACAGTAGGAACAGACTTACAAGGAAACCAATTTGTATGGATACCAGTAGAAAATATAGCGGATTATAAAAGAACTTGGTATACAGGAATTTACGAACTTAGTGGTTATTCAGAAAACTTACCAGAAGATGAAAAAACAAGTGTAGAAACAAATAAAGGGTATTATATAGGAAGATATGAAGCAGGAGACCAAGAAAGTACAAACTCTACAACATTAAGAACAAGTAGTTCAAGTACAAGTAATAAAATAACAGTAAAAGCAGGACAAGCCCCATATAATTATGTAACAAGAACGCAAGCGCAAAGTTTAGCAGAAGGATTTAGTGGAAAGCAAGGCTATACAAGTGTAAAATCAAAGTTAGTAAGTAGCTATGCATGGGATACAGCAATAGAATTTATACAAAAAACAAATAGCGATTATGGAAATAGCTCAGAAGAAGGAAATTATAAAGATTCTCCAACATTTACTTATACAGGAATAGCAGATACAGAAAAAAATAAACAAACCAAAGCAAATGGAACAAGTACATTAATTCCAACAGGACAAACCACAGCCGTAAATAATATATACGATATGGGAGGAAATGTATGTGAATGGACTACAGAGTCTTCTTCTAACGCGTTCCCTCCGTACTCGCCTCGTGGAGGCAATTTCTACAACAACTTCGCTGGTTATCGGTTATCCAGCAGGGAGCCGTACTGGCGGTTCGGGCAGTGCGAGCGATGACATCGGATTCAGGCTTACTTTATACTTGTAGACCGAGCGTTTAATTTTAACTGTGTAAAATCATATTTTTTTTAGGTGGAAAATGGGGTGGAAAGCCTAAAGGTTAGAATTTTTATATAAATTAGAAAATACATGTAAAAAAGAATGGTAAATATCAATATATTTGGTATTTACCGTTCTTTTTATTAAGCTGATAATTTGGAAGATCTTGCCATAATTTTTTTCTAAAGCACAAAAGGAAATAAAAGCTCAGAACTAGTAGAAATTTGACGTACGGTTTTGCTTGATATATAGCCATTTATAAGCTATAATAAAAAAGCTTAAGTGAAGATTAAATCGAAAGAAAATTAATTCTAAAAATTCCAAAGATAATAAAAATTAAATAAGAAAAAATGTAAATTAATAATTTAAAAAATAATAAAACAACGAACGACAAAATTAGCTATACAATATTGACTAATGAGTAAATATATATTATAATGTGAGGTGAAGAAAAAATGCAAAAATATGAGCCAATTGGGTTAAAAACAATGGATGGCAAAGAAATAATGACATATACAAAAGAATATTATTTTGCATATGTTAAACCAAGATTAGAAAAAGCATCAAAAATATACGACCAAATGCTAATAGAAGAAGCAATAGAGAAGGAAAAAAAGAGGCAAAAAAGAAAACAAAAGCAAAACAAGAATTCATTTAGTATGATGGTAATGGAAGGTGAAGAATCATACATAAGTATAAATCCGATCAACAAGAAACATGATAAATTATTTAAAGAAATGTTATCAGACAAAAAGGAAGTAGTAAACTTTTTGAAAGAACATTTAAATATGGACTTATCAGAAGATGAAATAGAAAAATACGAGAAAGAATTTAGGACAAGTACACTTGAAAGTATAGAAGCAGATATAGTTTATAAAATAAAAAATAAAGACTATTTTATCTTAATAGAGCATCAGTCAACAATAGATGATAAAATGGCATATAGAATACAAAATTACAAACAAGCAATAATAAACTCAGCAATAGATGTAAAAAGGTTAAACGATCAAACATATAAAATCCCCAAAGTATTAGCAATAGTATTATATACAGGAAAAAGAAAATGGAAAAAGAAAGAATTAAAAGATATAGAAGAAAGACTGGAAGGATTTACAGAGCCAAATGAGGAATACAAATTAATAGATGTAAATGGTTTTACCAAAAAAGAATTGTTGGAAGATAATCTAATGACATCAAAAGCAATGCTAATAGAAAGTTCTAAAGGACAAGAAGAATTATATAAAAATATAAACGATATAATAAATAACCAAAGAAGAAATAATGACAACAGTGAAGAAAAATGGGAACAATTAGAAAAAATACTAAGATATGAATTAACAGGAAGTGAAAATGAAAAAACAATAAATGAGTTTATAGAAGCTATAAGAACAGCGAAAGGAGGAGAAGAAGTTATGATGAATGCAGCAAGGATAATAAATAGAGAAAAGAAAAAAATTAGAGCAGAAAGCAGGGCAGAAGGAATATCGCTTGGAATATCACAAGGAATTGCCATGATGGCAAAAAAATTAAAAGAAGAATTACCAATAAAAAAGATTAGTCAACTAACAGGGCTAAGTGAACAGCAAATAGAAAATTTATAAAAATCAATGAAATATAAAAATACGAAGAGCTTATAACCATAGCAGGTTTTAAGCTTTTTACTTGTCTTGATCCAGGAAGATCTAACGCTAACTATGGATTTAGGGTGTGCCTATATTTGTAGATACATACATAAAAGATAAAAATTATAAACAAATATGTTTGGTTTTTGAAATAAAAATATATGTAGAAGAACGGTAGATATCAATATATTTGGGTATTTAACGTTCTTTTTTTAAAAAAGAAAATAAAAGCTCAGAACTAGTAGAAATTTGACGAACGGTTTTGCTTGATATTTCAGCACTTACAAGATATAATTATAAAAGTCTAGACAAGCTTTGCTAATAATAATTTAAATCTTCTTATAAGGCTTGTATTTAGACTAGAAAAGATTAACGTTAATTAAAATTTAGAGATTTAATATATTAAATTTATTCAAAAGAAAGAGTTTCTATAAGTTAAATTCTTAAGCTAAACCAATGCTAAAATCCCAAGAAATTAAAAAAATTGAAATTATAAAACATAGAAAAATTATAATAAAGTTTTACTAAATAGTTGAAATATAATAAACGTTGTAGTAAAATAGAAAGGAAGTTAATGGTTAGAAAAATAGAAAATTCCAATAATAAAAATATTGTAAATAATAAGAAAAATAATGCAGAGGCAGAATTACTAGATAAAGATACATCTAGATTACCACTTACATCAGACTATGTGTTTAAAAGATTATTTGCAAGAGAAGAAAATAATTCAATGTTAAAGGACTTTTTAGAGGCGATATTAAATATACATATAAATAAAGTAGAAGTAAAAAATCCAGAGTTAACACCTAATATGGCAGACGAAAAATTAGGAATATTAGATTTAAAACTGGACATAGATAATAAAGCAGTAGTAGATGTAGAAATGCAGGTATCAAATGAAAATAATATAAGACAAAGATCTAGCACATATTTGTCAAAGCTTGCATCAGAGCAATTAAAAGCGAAACAAAATTATAAAGAATTAAAGAAAATAATAACAATAAACATACTAAAATTTAAAATCTTAAAACGAAATTCTTATCATTCAATAGCAAAAATGAAGTTTAATAAAACAAATGATTTAGAATTTATAGATATGGGATATAGTCCAGAGGAAGAAAATGCAACAGATACTTTTGAAATGCATTTTATAGAGTTGGAAAAGTTTAAAATGAAAAATCCAGAATGTAGCACAAAGCTAGAACAATGGCTGTGGTTAATAGAAGGAAGTAAGGAGGAAAAAATAAAAATGTCGGCAGAAGAAAATAAAGAAATAAATAAAGCAGTAGAAGAACTAGATAAAATAAGCCAAGATCCAAAAGAACGCGAAAGATACGAAGAACGAGAGTGGAGCATAATGCGTTATAATGCAGAAATGGAAACTAACAGAGAAATTGGAGAAAAAATTGGAGAAGAGTGTGGTAAAAAAACAGAAAAAATGAAAATGATAAAAAAACTTTTCGAAAAGAATATGAAAATAGATGAAATAGCAGAAATAGTAGAACTTAATGTAGAAGAAGTAAAAAGCATACTAGAAAATAAAAAGTGAAAAATTACGAAAACTTTACAATAAATTATAAATAAAAATTAAATAATCTTGTGATGATGATGTCACAAGATTATTTTTAAAAAATATCATAAAATAATAGAAAAAAGTGGAAAAATTTCAAAAATATTGTATAATATATATGTATCAAAGAAAACAAGGTTTTAGAGTAAAAGAGAGGAATTATTTTTATGTTTAATTATGAAGTTGAAAGTAACGAATATGATAATTTAGAAGAATGTGTAAATGTTGTTTATGAGCTTGCATCTAAATATGCAATTGATGGTGTAAGAAAAGGAATTGGAGGGCCTTTTGGAGCAGGAATTATTTATAAAAAAGATAATGACAGATATGTAATTTTAGTAATAGAGAGAAATTCTGTAATAAAATCTAAAGATCCAACTGCACACGCAGAAGTAAATGCAATTAGAAGTGCGTGTAAAGCTTTAAATACTAAGTCATTAGAAAATTGTATTTTAGTAACAACAGCTAAGAGCTGTCCAATGTGCTTATCTGCTGCTTGCTGGGCAAATATAAAAACAATTTATTATTCTCAAAGCTACAACAGTGCTGTAAATAGTGGATTTAGAGATGAACAAATTGAAGATTATATAAAAGGTGAAAACGAAATTATAGAAGAAAAAATGCTTAATAATCCTTGTTGTGAAGAACCATTTATGGAGTGGGATAGTAAAAAGGATAAAGAAGAATATTAGTTTTTTGGAAAATAATTATAATTTTGACTTTGTCACAGGGCACAAAAAATAAAAAAAGATTGAAAAGGAATTAAATTTTGGCAAGGAAAATGAGTTTCAAAGGCAAGGACGCATACTATGTAGTATGTAACTGCGTTTGAAACGATATTTGACGTAGCCCAAATTGTAATTATTTTTCAATAGGAGGATAAAATATATGGATAACATAAACAATCTAATAGCCAATATAAAACAAATAAAAGCAGAGAATTTAATAGATATTGCTATTGCTTTAATAGTTGTGATTTTGTTTTTTATGGTAAGTAATGCTGTAAGTTATTGTATTATAAAAATATTTAAAATAAAGAGTAAAAATAAGAACGAAATAAAAGGTAATGCTTTTTATAAACCAATTAGAAATATAATTAGAGTAACAGGAATTTATGTGGGATTAATGCTTGCAAAGGTGCCAGTTACATATCAAATAGGAATTGTTAAATTATATAAAGTTGCAATTATAATTTTTGCGGCAAATGGTTTTGCAAATATTTTTAATCCAAAGAATTCAATTTATACAAAAATTCAGGAAAAAACAGGAAGAAAAGCTAATAAACAAGTTGAAAGTTATGTAAGTAAAATAATAAAAGCACTTATTTATGTGATTGCAGGATATGCTGTAATGCTAGAGCTAGGCTATAATTTAGGAGGCCTAGTTACAGGTCTTGGAATTTCTAGTGTTGTAATAGCCTTTGCTGCACAAGATTTAGCAAAAAATATATTTGGTGGATTAGCAATTTTAATAGATAAACCATTCAAAATAGGTGACTGGGTAGAGATTGGAGAATTTTCTGGAACGGTTACAGATATAAGTTTTAGAAGTACAAAATTAAAGGCAATAGACAATACTTGCATAACAATGCAAAATTCTACAATCGCAGAAAGTTCAATAAAAAATTGGGGAAACATAGATAAAAGAAGATACAACATAGTATTAAACATTCCATTAGAAACTTCTAAACAAACAATAGAAAAGCTACTTAAAAAAATAAGATTTATGTTAAAGACAAACAAGAATGTTATAGAAGATTCTCTTCAAGTTCATTTTAAAGAAATACAAGAAGAAGGAATAAAAATAGAAATTTATCTAAATACTCCAATAACAGACCTTACTAAATACGAAGATTTTAGAGATGAAATTAATTTGGAACTAATAAAAATATTAGAATCAGAGAATGTTAAACTTGCTTATCCAGGACAAAATATTTATATAAATACTATAAATACAGATGAAAACACAAAAAAAGACATAAAGGACATAGTTAAGACACAAAAATAGTTTATTATGGTATAGAAAAATTAGAGGTATATTATAAACAAATTTTAAATGAAAGAGCTTGTAATTTGCAATTTAAAAAATATACAAGTTTGGACTAATATAAAATTTTATAAATGTGCCTCAAGGAAGGATTACAATAATGGATAAAGAAAGCATCTTAATAGTTGATGATGAAGAAAGAATGAGAAAATTAATAAAGGATTTTTTAAAGCAAAAAAACTTTAATACAATGGAAGCTGGAGATGGAGAAGAAGCCTTAAAAATATTCGAAGAAAATCAAAATAATATAAAACTTATATTATTAGATGTAATGATGCCAAAACTAGATGGCTGGTCTGTTTTAAGACAAATAAGACAGACTTCTAAAGTCCCTGTAATAATGCTTACA
Organism: uncultured Clostridia bacterium; assembly: GCA_934122035.1. Classification (GTDB taxonomy): domain Bacteria; phylum Bacillota; class Clostridia; order TANB77; family CAG-508; genus CAG-245. Next base: position 31,718 of record CAKOVP010000002.1, read on the forward strand.
GCAAGAAGTGAAGAGCAAGACGAATTATTTGGGTTTGAACTTGGGGTAGATGAATATATATCTAAACCATTTAGTCCTAAAATATTAGTTGCAAGAGTAGAGGCACTATTAAAAAGGGTATCTGGCGATACTAAAGAAACCAAAGACATTGGTGGAATAAAAATAGATTCTCAAGGAAGAACTGTTACAGTAGACAACAAGCCAATAGAACTAAGCCTAAGAGAATATGAACTTTTAGTGTACTTGGTGGAAAATCAAGGAATTGCATTATCTAGAGATAAAATACTAAATAATGTATGGAACTACGACTATTATGGAGATTCAAGAACAATAGATAGCCATATAAAGAAAATAAGACACAAATTAGGAAAAAAAGGAAAATACATAGAAACAATAAGAGGAATAGGATATAAATTTGAGGTTAAATAAGAGCTGAAAAGTAGCTTTTAGCTTTTTTAGTAAAGGCAAAATTATTATTTAACCAGATTTTGCATTAAAGGAGAAATGCGATTTGAAATGAAAAAAATAAACGAAAAATTAAAATCTGTAAGAGTTAAACTATTCTTAACAGTAAGTGTTGTAATTATATGTACTATAGCTCTTTTAGTTGTTGTAAATAGTATTGTGTTAGAAGGCTTTTATACATATAGCAAAATAGCTAAAGTAAAACAAGAATTTTACAAAATAAATGATTTATATAATGGTGATGATTCGTCTGTTCTTACAAAAATAAAAAGAGATGCAATGCTTAACAATTTCGACATATTAATAGAAAGCGAAGATTACATATTAATATTTTCTACAAATGAAAGTTTTACAAATGCAATAGGCAAAAATTCGGAAATTGTATCTCATTTTAAAATAGACAGTAATGAAAGACAATTTGTAATTTATAGCAAAGATAATTTAGTTATAAAGAAAATTACATCAAATGGACTTAATTGTATTCTGTTATCTGGTGAGCTAGATAATGGATATAAAGCATACATTCAAATAACGATTTCTAGTATAGAAGAAAGTGTTAGAATTTCTAATAATTTACTATTAATAATAGGCTTTATAGCAGTAATAATAGCAGGAATTGCAGCATCTTTTGTATCTAGAAAATTTACGAGTCAAATACTAGAGTTAAATGTAATTGCAAACAAAATGTCTAAGCTAGATTTTAGTCAAAAGTACAAGCCTTCACAAACAGATGACGAAATAAACGAGCTGGGAATTAGCATAAATTTAATGTCGGAAAAGCTAGAAGGAACAATAAAACAATTAAGAAGTAGTAATAATCAGCTAGAAAGAGATATAGAAGAAAAATCTAAAATAGACGAAATGAGAAAACAATTTATATCTGATGTTTCTCATGAGTTAAAAACTCCAATTGCACTAATTCAAGGATATGCAGAAGGTCTAGTTGAAAATGTAAATACAGATGCAGAGTCTAAAAAATATTATTCAGAAGTAATACTAGACGAAGCAAACAAAATGGATAGACTAGTAAGACAGTTATTAGAGCTAATGAAACTAGAATATGGCAAACGAGAATTTAATAATCAAGAATTTAACATATGTGAGCTTATAAACGAAGTAATTAGAAAATGTGATGTAATGTTAAAAGAAAAGGGCATAAATGATGTTAGATTTGCAAACAATAATGAAATAAAAGTTTTTGCAGATGACTTCTACATAGATCAAGCATTTACAAACTATTTTACTAATGCAATAAAAAATGCAAAAGAAATAAATGGAGAAAAATACATCGAAATAAAAACAAAAATAAACAAAGAAAAGAATAATGTAAGAATATCTGTATTTAATACAGGAGAAAATATCTCGGAAGAAAATATGGATAGAATTTGGGGAAGATTTTACAAAGTTGATGAATCTAGAAATAGAGCAGATGGTGGAAGTGGAATTGGATTATCTCTTGTAAAAGCTATTATGAACAATTACAATTCTAAATATGGAGTAAAAAATAAAGAAAATGGAGTAGAATTTTACTTCGAAATTGGACTAGCAAAAGAAAATTAAATTATAATTATTTTCAATCAAAGGAAGGAAGAAAGTAAAAGATGGGAAAAAACAACTATCAAAGAAACGATGATTTAAGAAAAACACTAAAATATAATCCGGATAAAAGAAAGAAGACCAAAAACAATTCTGGACTATTAAAAATAATTGTACTAATTGCAATAATTGTTGCGATTAGTATTGCCGTTGTAAACAACATAAATAATGGCAAAAAAATATCTCAAGAAGATGTAAAAGAATATAATTATTTTATAACAACAATAAATGGAAAATCTGGTGTAATAGATAAAACAGGCAAAATTATAATAAATCCAGAATATGATTACATTCAAATTCCAAACCCATCTAAACCTATATTTATAGCATTATTTGACTATAACAAAGATACACAAGAATATAATTCTAAGGTATTAAACGAAAAAGGAAAAGAAATATTAACAAGTTATAAAAATGTACAGGCAATTCCAAACAATAACACATCTAGCACGAATTCATATTTAACATCAATTTTAAAATACAAACAAGATGATAAATATGGAATAATAACAATAGACGGAAAAACAGTAACAAAGCCAGTATACGAGAGTATAGAAGTGTTAGAATATAAAGACGAAGTTCTTAAAGTAAAACAAAACGACAAATTTGGTTTAATAAATATAAATGGAGACGTAATTATAAAACCAGAATATAATTCAATAGCAACAGATAGCTATTATAATCAGTCATCAAAATACCAAAAGGCTGGATACATTGTAAATGTTGTAACAGAGCAAGGCTATAGATATGGCTATATAAATAGCCAAGGAAAACAAGTACTAGATACAATGTTTACAAATGTAAAGAGAATTACAGAAGTAAAAGATGATAATAACACATACTTAATAACATACAAAAATGGACAAGCAGGTATTCTAAAAAATGGTCAAACTGTAATAGAAAATGAATACGAAGACATAAGTTATGATGTTACAAATAACGTATTAGTATTGCAAAAAAATGCAAAACAAGGTGTATACGACTTAGCTGGCAATATGATACTTCCAATTCAATATGATAACATTGAAATTTTGGGAACACTTATAAATGCAACAAAAGACGGAAAGCTAATGGTATTTAACGTTTCTGGTACTGTTCAAGACGAAAACAGCTTAAAGGCGATGTACCCAGAAAATAATTACTATATTACTGTAGATAGAAATGGTAAATATGGAGTAGCAGACCAAAACAAAAATTCAATAATTAACAATGAATACAATTATATAGAATATGCTTTTGATAAATATTTTATTGCAACCAAAAATGAAAAAATAGGCGTAATAGACGAAACAGGGAACATTGTAATACCAATAGAAAACAGCATAGTACAAAATATAAATGGCACAAAAATAATTCAAATAATAAATTCAGAAACAAATGTATCTGATATATATAATAGCAAAATGGAAAAAGTGTTATCTCAATCAGACTCAAGGATATATTTAAAAGAAAATTATATTAAACTTGTATCTGCAGATGACATTAAATATATAGATTATGACGGAAATCTAAAAGATGCACAGGAAATATTTACAAACAATACCGTGTTTGCTAAAAAAGAAAATGGCAAATGGGGATATGTAGATAGAAGCGGAAACACAGTAGTAGACTACAAATACGAATTTGCAACAAATATTAATGAATACGGATATGGAGCAGTAAAACAAAACGGTAAATGGGGTGTTGTAAATGCTCAAGGTCAGCTTATAAAAGAGGCCGTATATACACTAGATGATATAGAACCATACTTTATTGGTGAATATTATCAAGTAAGTAATATTTATGAAATTCCATATTATTCTAATGAAGTTAAGTAGTAGATAGTGGTAAATGTAAAAAATAAAGTTGAAAAATAATTGGATTTTGGCAAGGAAAATGAGTTTTAAAGGCAAGGCGCATACAATGTGATATGTAACTGTGTTTTAAATGAAATTTAACATTGCCAAAATTGTAATTATTTTCTAATAGGGGAGTAAATTAATATAAAAATAAGTTAAATTAACTAGATTAAAAGGAGAAAAAAAGTGGAAATAAGAGAATTAATAGAAGAAGAAGAAAAAAAAGTTCAAGAACAATTTAAGAAAGCAGATAAAATTTGTGAATTTAATTCGAGAAAAGTATTAGATGCTTTTAGGCAAAATAATGTTCAAGAAACAGACTTTGGAACAACAACTGGATATGGTTATGCAGACATTGGAAGAGAAAAAATAGAAAAGGTATTTTCTCAGGTATTACACGCAGAAGATTGCATTGTAAGGTCTCAGTTTATATCTGGCACACATGCTTTAACAGTTGCATTATTTGCATTTTTAAGACCAGGCGACACAATGCTTAGCATAAATGGCAAACCATACGATACACTAGACGAAGTAATTGGAATTGCAGAAAATAAAAGCTCTTTAAAATCATTTGGAGTAAAATATGAACAAATAGAATTAGTAAATGATGACTTTGACTATGAAAAAATACAAGAAAGATTAAAACAGTCTAAAATAAAATTAATAGAAATACAAAGATCTAAAGGCTATGCAATAAGAAAAAGCTTATCATTAGAAAAAGTGGAAAAAGTAATTAAAAAAATAAGAGAAATAGACCAAGATGTTATAATAATGGTAGATAACTGCTATTGTGAATTTGTAAATACCAAAGAACCACTTGAAGTTGGTGCAGATGTAATTGTAGGTTCACTTATAAAAAACCTTGGAGGTGGAATTGCTCCAAATGGTGCATATATAGCAGGTAAAAAAGAACTAGTTGAGCTTGCAGCAGAAAGACTAACGGTTCCAGGAGAAGGAAAAGGTGTTGGGCCAACACTTGGAATAAATAGACAACTATTATTGGGCTTATTTGAGGCTCCATCTGTTGTAAATGCAAGTGTAAAAACTGCAATACTAACAAGCAAAGTGCTAGAAACATTAGGATACAAAGTAGAACCAAAATTTGATGATGAAAGAGCAGACATAGTTCAAACAATAGAATTTGGAAATGCAGAAAAATTAATAAAATACTGCCAAGGAGTGCAAAAAGGTTCTCCAATAGACTCAAATTCTTTACCAGAGCCTTGTGAAACACCAGGATACTTAGATCCAATAATAATGGCTTCTGGAAGCTTTACACAAGGTTCATCAATAGAATTTTCTTGTGATGGACCATTAAGACCACCATTTGTAGGCTTCCAACAAGGTTCACTTACATATGCATATGGAAAATTAGGACTAGAAAAAGCAGTAGAAGAACTACTTAAATAAGTTAATAAATACTGCTCTAATTTATAAAAATGAATATGAAGCTGTTAGGAATGGCACTAATTTAAAATAAAGAGATTATTAGCTGAACTATATATTATGCCATAAAAATTTTAGTAGATGCTAAATACATATTTTTAGAAAGAGGAATAATAGTAATGAAAGTAATTGTAATTGGTGGAGGCCCTGCTGGAATAATTGCAGCAATAAAAGCAGCAAAAGAAAAAAATGATGTAACAATAATAGAAAAAAATCCTTCACTTGGAAAAAAACTTTTAATAACAGGAAAAGGAAGATGCAACATAACAAGTAGCTTAGAAATGAGTGAATTTATAAAAAATATACCAGGAAACGGCAAATTTTTATATAGTGCATTTCAAAACTTTACAAATCAAGACATAATAGAACTACTAAAAAAGCAAGGAGTTGCAGTAAAAGAAGAAAGAGGAAATAGAATATTTCCAACCTCAGATAAATCTTTAGATGTATTAAGAGCTTTAGAAAGAGAGCTAAAAGAAAATAAAATAAAGATAAAATTAAATTGTGCAGCGGAAAAAATAAATACACAAAAAAGTGCAGAAGATACAATGGTAACATCTGTAACTTACATAGATGAACATAGCAAATATAAAACAGAACTTGCAGACAAAATAATTCTTGCAACAGGCGGAAAATCATATCCACTTACAGGCTCAACAGGAGATGGCTATAAAATTGCAGAAAAATTAGGACACACAATAAAACCTGTAAAACCATCTTTAGTGCCATTAACTGCAAGAGGAGAATCATTGCAAATGTGCAAAAATATGCAAGGACTAAGTCTGAAAAATGTAGGAATAGAGCTAGAAGACGAAGAAAAGAAAAAGATAATATACAAAGACTTTGGAGAAATGCTATTTACACATTTTGGAGTATCTGGGCCAACAATATTAAGCTCTTCTGCACATCTACTTCGCTACAAAAACATAGATGAACTAATAAAACAAAATAAAATAAAACTAAAAATAGACTTAAAACCAGCATTAAGTAAAGAAAAACTAGATCAAAGAATACAAAGAGACTTTGAAGAAGAAAAAAATAAAGAATTTAAAAATAGTCTAAATGCACTACTTCCACAAAAAATGATAGACACAGTAATAGAACTTACACAAATAGATAGGGAAAAGAAAGTAAATCAAATTACAAAAGAAGAAAGACAAAAACTTGTAGAAGTTTTAAAAAACTTTACAATTACAATATCTGGCTTTAGACCAATAGACGAAGCAATAGTAACATCTGGCGGAATAAATACAAAGGAAATAAATCCAAAAACAATGGAATCAAAACTAATAAAAGGATTATATTTTGCAGGAGAAATAATAGATGTAGATGCATACACAGGAGGATTTAATTTGCAAATTGCATATTCTACAGGATACACAGCAGGAACAAACAATTAAATAAAAAGCTGAATACTTGAAGATATACTAAATAATAATTAATCAAGAAATAAAATTATAAAAAAATTTTGTATAATTTTTACTTAAGCATAAAATAAGTAATCCTAAAGTCTAAATAAGGAAAGAGATAAAAATGGAAAAAAGATTTTACACAATAAAGAACAATAAGCAGATAGAAATAATTGAAAAGAAATCTAGATTCATCACAAACATATTTTATGTAGAATCAAAACAAGAAAGTGAAGAAATAATAAAACAAACGAAAAAGAAATATTACGATGCAAAACATAACTGTTTTGCATTTTGTGTAATAGAAAATGATGGAAGCGTTTTTTGTAAATGCAGTGATGACGGAGAACCTTCTGGAACAGCAGGAGAACCAATATTAAATGCAATAACAAAAAATAATCTAAAAAATGTTTTAATAATTGTAACAAGATACTTTGGTGGAATATTATTAGGTGCAGGGGGACTTACGAGAACATACTCAAACAGTGCAACAAGCGTAATAAATGCTTCAGAAAAAATAGAAAAAGAAATGGGAGTAGAAGCAGAAGTAACCCTAGACTACAGCCAAAACGACAAATTTAAGTACTATTGTGAAAAAAACAATATAAAGATAATAAATACTGGTTATAATGAAAATATAACACACATAATAGAACTAAATGAAGAAGAATACAAAAAAATAGAAGAAAAAATAATGATAGAAAATCAGGAAAATAGTAAAATAAAAACAACAATAACAGAAAAATGTCGAAAATATATAGAAAAAACAAAATAATGTATGGAAAAAAATGGAAAAAATCACTCAAAAGTATTGCAAAAATATGGAAATGTAATTATAATAAACATTGCAATAGAAAAGTAAAAGCAACAAAATAATTAAGGGGGAACGAAAGAGTGAGAGAAAAGATAACAGTTTTAATATCTGATGACAATCGCGAATTTGCAAACACATTAAAGGAGTATCTAGAAAAAGAAGAAGACATAGAAGTAATAGGAATGGCAAAAGACGGAGAAGAAGCAATAAGTCTAATTGCAAGTCTAAAGCCACAAGTTGTACTATTAGATGCAATAATGCCACATTTAGATGGATTAGGAGTTTTAGAAAGAATGAATGCACTAAGACTTGCAAATCCACCAATTTGTATAATGATATCAGCAGTTGGACAAGACAAAATAACACAAAAAGCAATAGAACTAGGAGCACAATATTACATAATAAAACCATTCGACATACAAGTTTTAGTTCAAAGAATAAAAGAACTAAAATACTATCAGCCATCAATTCCAAGAGGAAATTTCTTAGTAAAAGAAACAAAATCACAATATATACAAATTCCACAAGTAAGCAAAGATGATGATGATACAGTAGAAGCATTAGTAACAAATGTAATACACGAAATAGGTGTTCCAGCTCATATAAAAGGCTATCAATATTTAAGAGAAGCAATAATAATGGTAGTAAACAACATAGACATAATAAATCAAATAACAAAACAACTATATCCAGAAATTGCAGAAAAATACCATACAACACCATCAAGAGTTGAACGTGCAATTCGTCATGCAATAGAAGTTGCGTGGGGCAGAGGAGAACCAGCAGTTGTAGAAAACATATTTGGTTACACAGTATCTGCAAGTAAAGGAAAGCCAACAAACAGCGAGTTTATAGCAATGATAGCTGACAAGCTAAGGCTAGAAATAAAGACTGCATAAAACTTGTCAATGAAAAAATCGATATATAACATAAAACGATAAGGGGACTTTTTATGACCCCTTTTGTTTTTTTTCATATTTTGTTAGATCTGTATTATCAAGTGCATATTTTATACAACTTACAAGAACATTATTAAAACTCATATTTTCTGCTTCAGCTATCTTTCTTAAAGTGTTGTCAATGCTTTCAGGAAGTCTAATAGATAACTTAACATTACTGTCTTTATATTTTTCTATTTCAAACATATTAACCACCTCTTTAATATTGTGCCACAAAAGTATATATAAAAATACTAGACAAAAAGGAATACAAAAGTATTGCAAAATAAAAAATGGTATGATAGAATGTGACATATAAAATAAAAAAGGGGGAGTAATTATGGAAAAAAATCAAAAAAACAAGAAAATTATTACTATATCGATAATAAGTGTTGTGCTATTAGTAATAATTGGAACAGTAATATTTATAGTATTATCAAATAGTCAAAAATTAAAACTTTATAATTCAACATTAGAGCTAGGTCAAGAAGATTATACAGAAAAATTAACTGAAAAAGAAAATATTTACATAAAAGATGGTTATACATATTCAATAAAAGAAAACAATATTGATATAAATAATGTTGGAACCTATGATTTAATATTTGAAATAAAAGGTAAAGGAAAAACTAAAGAAGAAGTAAAGAAAGTAATAGTTGTTGACACAACGCCACCAACAATTACATTAAAAAAAGATTCTTTTTATATGGGAGATAATATCAATATAGAAGAAATAGTGGAGATAAAGGATTTATCACAAGAAGGAGAAATATCATATACAGATGCAAAAGCAACTACTAATGGACAATTTGACACTAGTACAGAGGGTGAAAAAAGTGTAGAAATAACGGCACAAGATAGTAGTGGAAATAAAACAACTCAGACTCTAACTATAAATGTAAAAAATCCTATTGTGAACTTATATGATTATGTAATGGCAAATTTAGATAAGTCGATATTTACAGATGGTTCATATGATGACAAATTTGTATTAAAATTTAGTTATAATTTTAATAATGGGTTATCATCAGAAGGTTGGATAAATTTTTCAGAAAAAGTTTATTATGAATATACAAAGCTAAAATCATTTTTAGGAACAGTTAAAACTGCTAATTTAGTATATTTTGATGATGATTATAATGTTAATAAGGTGTATATAGATAATAATATTTATGATGGAGATAAAAGTACTTATCAAAGCAGTGTAAGCGGGGAAGTAAATAGAGTTGATTCTATGATTAATAATAAAAATAAAAAAATTAGATTAGCAGGAAAAACAATAGAACAATTAAAAAATGAAACAATAGATTTAAGAGAGTTAGAATAGGAGAATTTCTATGAAAAAAATATTTATAATAATTGCGATAATTGCTATTGCTGTTGTAGTAGTAAAAGTGACTACATCAAGTTCTAAAATAGAATTTATAAGTGATCAGGTAGACGAATTAGCAATGAAAAGGGTTGAAGATAAGATAAAAGAAAGCCTAAAGAATCCAAATAGTTTAATTATAAATGAAGTAAGCAAAAGCTATTCTGTTGTAGATGATAATGGTAAATTTAGGTCTTGTAAGGATCACCAAGAATTAAAAGAAACATTAGGAAAAATAAATAATAATAAAAGTTATACGATTCATTATACAATAGATTATTCTGCACAAAATGGTTTTGGAGGTATGAATAGAAAAACTTTAAGTGCAGCAATTACTATATATGATAAAGGTGATACAATAACAAGTAATACACCTACTGTAACCTTTTATAAAACTAGACTATAAATTTAAATAAAACGGGGGAAGAAAGATGGAAGAGTTAAAAGATGAAGAAAAAAAACCAGAGGAAGAACTATTTGAATGTTTAAACTGTGGGGCTATGCTCAAACCAGAAGAAGAATTTTGTCCTAAATGTGGAATGAAGAAGGGGGAGCAGAGAAAAATAATCTGCCAAAAATGTGGTGCAGAACTTCAATTAAAGCAAAAGTTTTGCCCTAAGTGTGGAACAAAAACAAAAGTGGAAATGGATGATATTGTAAATTCTGTAAAAAAAGATTGTAGAGAAACGATGAAATCAATAAAAATAAAGAGAATACATATTATGCTGTTTGTAATTATATGTATAATTGCATTTGTGGTAATAAGATTTTCTGCTGACTTTATAAAGAAAATGAGTGTAACGGTAGATGATTTACTGGCAGAAGGAAAATATACAGAAGCATATCAAAAAGCAAAAAATGAAGAAAAAGATGATGTTATACTTGAAAATACACTTGCAGTATTATCAAATAAAATATCAGAAGGATTAAAAAATCCAGCATCGTTTTCGCTTACATCTGCTTGGTTTGACAAGGACAATAAGAAAATTGTTATGAATGTAAGCGGAACTAATAGCTATGGAGGTGTAGTTTCGTCATACTACTATTGCACATATAGCAACACAGACAATAAATATGAGGTTTATTGTAGCTTATCGGATTTAAGCAACGAAACATATTCAAAATATGATTCATCAGATGAAAAAATGGAAAAACTAATAAAAAATGTGGCAAGAAGTGTAGTAAAAGGTATTATTTACAAAGATGAATATAAAGTTCAAGGAAAAATGATAAACAATATAAATAAACTATTTAAAGAAAAGAAATTAAATGACATTGAACTCATAAAAACAGAAACAGTTTAATTAATGACTCCTTTATTAAACAACATATATTTTATAATGCTGTATGGTTTTGAAACACTAGGTATTATAATAATATTGTTGTTTTTTTTATACCTGCAACAAAATTATGTAAATTGTATATGATATTATTTCTTCAACTATTAATTTATACATAAAAATATTACTAAAATTGCAAACAAATTTGCTTGAAGTATATATTTTTCTTTGATATAATATAAACATATAAAAAGGGGATTACTATGCCAAAATTTTTTGTAAAACAAAATCAAATTAATAATGATCAAATAAATATAATAGAAGATGATGTTAATCATATTAGAAATGTTCTTAGAATGAAAAAAGATGATACAATTCAAGTTTGTAACCAAGAAACTGGAGAAAACTTTATTGCAAGGATAAATCTAATAGAAAAAAATAATATAAACTGTAAAATTATAGAGAAAATGGATGAAAGTACAGAATCCAATGTTCAAATTACTCTTTTTCAGGGACTTCCAAAATTTGATAAAATGGAGTTTATTATTCAAAAAAATACAGAAATTGGTGTGTGCACGATTGTTCCAGTTATTATGGATAGAACAATTGTAAAACTAGATGAAAAAGATAAAACTAGAAAATTAGAACGTTTCAATAAAATAGCAGAAATAGCTGCAAAACAGTCTATGAGGGATAGAATTCCAGAAGTTACACCTTTTATAAAATCAAAAGAAATATCAAATTTTATAGATGATTATGACATAATTATTGTTGCATATGAAAATGAACATACACATATGTTAAAACAAACTTTAAAGGAAATAACAGTTAAAGAAAATTATAAAATAGGAATAGTAATTGGACCAGAAGGTGGAATTTCGGAAAAAGAAATAGAGATGTTTGAAGAACTAAACTTTAAATTGGTTTCATTAGGAAAAAGAATTTTAAGAACAGAAACAGCAGGACTTGTACTTGCAAGTAATATTATATATGAATTAGAAGAAAGGGAGTAGGATAAAATGGCTAAAGAATTAGAAAAAGAAGACGAAGTAAAAAAAGATTCAGAAGCTAAGGAAAATACCAATGGTTCAGAAAAAACAGTAAAATCTGCAAAAACAACTAAAAAACAAACTACTAAAAGAAGCACAAAAAAAGTAGATGCAAAAGAGGCAGCAGAGCAAGAAAATAAAGAACAGCCAAAAGAAAAGAAGCCAGCTACAAAAACCAGTAATGCTAAAAAAGGTTCTGCTTCTACAAAGACTACTGTAAAAAGAAAAACAATTACAAAAAAGGAAGCGGAAATTGATAATAAAAAAATAGAAAATGTTGAGACAAATAAAGAAAAGCCGGCAAAAGCATCAACTAAAAAACAGACTACTACCAAGTCAAAATCTACAGCAAAAAAAACTACAAATTCTAAAACAAAAATAGAAGTTAAAAATGAGAAAAAGGATGCTAAAAAAATTGCTAGATCTAAAGAAATAAAAGAATCTAAGAAGAAAGACGAAAAGGTTAGAGCAATTATCTCTGAACAGCTAAATAATATAAATCAAATTGAAACAATAGAAGAAAAGCCAGTAAAGAAGCAGTCTAAGAAAAAAGTTGATGCCGAAAAAATTGCAGAAGAAATAGAAAAAGCAAATAAAATGCCAAAAGAAAAGAAAAAAGAAGTATTAAAAAAAGTTGGATTAAATATTTTAATTGCGGCTATAATAGCTATATATTTTGCTTTTGTAATTATGGGATTCAAAAATATAGAAAGAACTGTATATATAAAAGATTTAAAAGTTTTTAGTTTGGTAATAATAGCATTTGCAGTAATATTATTTGAACAAGCATATAATAAAGACAGTGGTAAAATTGCAATATTTGGAATAGAAACACTTGTTATTGCAATAACAACATTAATATCTTTATATATAGCTATACTATATGATAGCAAATTCATAATATATAATGGAATTGTTTGCGGTGTAGCTGTTATTTATTACATTATAAAATCAATTGCAATATTTATAAGAGAAAGAAGAAACTGGAAAAACGGAATAAGTGATGTAAAAGATATTGTTAATGATGAAGAATAGTATTATTTGTAATAAAATGTAAGCAAAAAAGAAAATGAAATTACTAAAAAAGCTGGACTAATCTTATAAAAAGTAGTAAAATAAAAAATATGGTAACATAAAATTCAAGAAGAGAAGAAAGAGGGTAATTTAATTATGATGGTAAAACCAACAGTACCAGAATTATTAGAGAAGGTACAAAACAGATATATATTAGTACTTGCAACAGCCAAAAGAGCAAGACAAATTGCAGCAGGAGACAAAATGTTAGTAAAAACAGATGATGTTGCTCCAGTTTCAATTGCAGCAGATGAAATAGAAGAAGGAAAGGTAGAAGTATGCTAGTATTATTATCTGGAGTATCTGGTGCAGGAAAAGATACTATAAAAAAAGAATTAATAAGAAGAAACGAAAATATAACATCACTTCCATCTTATACAGACAGAGCACCAAGAGAAGGCGAAGTAAATGGTCAAATTTATAACTTCATTTCTACAGAAGAATTTGAACAATTAATAAAAGACGATGATTTATACGAATATGATGTTCATCACGACCATTATTATGGAACCTCTAAAAAAATATTAAATGAACGTTTAGCAAGTGGTAAGATAATAGTAAAAGATATTGATGTGAATGGAACAGAAAATCTTAAGAAATTACTAGAAAAAGATACTAGAATAGTAACAATATTCTTACGTGTTCCAAAGGAAGAGTTAGAAAGAAGACTAAAAAGAAGAAATCCTAATGCGGATCCAAAGGAAATAATTTTAAGATTAAACAGATTTGACTACGAAGAGTCTAAAATTGGATTGTATGATTATGTAATAAAAAATAATGATTTAGAAAAGACAATCCAAATAATTACAACAATAATAAAATATGAAAAAGGACTACAAAATCCAGAGTTCTAGAAATAAAAGTTGTTAAAATTTATATTTTAGCAGCTTTTTTAGATTTGTTTTAATGACATAATATTGCACTTTATGTAAATTTATGGTATAATGTAAAAAGACTACGGGTTTACCGTGTCATAAATATTTTCTACACCAACTGGGGAGGAAAAACAAATGAGTCAAATTTCTAAGTTAGTTGTTTGCGGTGACGCACAGAGTATGGTGCTCAATTTTAACGATAAGGGCAACCTGGATGCTGTGTTCTTCGCCGAAGGCGATAATGGGCGGGAAACTTACAAGTTGAACCCTGTGAGCCATGAACAGCCGATTACCAAAGAGGTGCGACAGCGTGTTTTTTCCATTCTCTTCTTTGAATCAATGAAGAGCGAGAAGGGGCATGAAAACATGACGGCCGTCTTGAACCAAATCAGCGGCGAAGATGAAGCTGTTGCTGAGCAGGTCATCGAGAGCATTCGCGGCAAGTGCCTGGATTTCTACACTTTTCTTCGCAAGAAGGAAATGAAAAAGGCCTTTGCGGATTTTGCCGAAGGCGAAAGATGCATTGACGAGTACGTGGCGGAGCTCAAAGCTGAGCTTGGTATCGACCAGAAAAACAACGGCTAAGATGCTCAAAAAGATGCTATGTGAATGTGTAAAAAACGTTCATGTAGCTTCTTTTTATGCCAATTTATCTTGACATAAATTTATAGTATGATAAAATAAGAACATAAAAAATATGAAAGGCAAAATAATGAATCAAAAGAAACAACTTCTTGGAAATACATTAATAATAGCAATAGGAAAATTAAGTACTCAGGTAATATCATTTTTGTTATTACCTTTATATACGTCAAAATTAAGTACAGCAGAATATGGAACATATGATTTTTTAGTTACATTATCTACATTTCTATTGCCAATAATAACTCTTCTTATGGAAGAGTCTATGTTTAGATTTTTAATAGATGCAGAAGACTTAAAAGAGAAAAAAAGAGTAATTACTGCAACCGTTATATACACACTTGTTGGAACTGTACTGTTTACGGTAATTGCATCAATTGCAATGGGAATAATGAAATATGAATATGCATTTGTATTTATACTATTCATAATTTCTAATATTTTAATTGGACTAAGCAATGCACTTGCAAGAGGAATGGGAAAAATAAAATTATATTCTTTATCAAATTTTATTTTAGGTGCCTCTACAATTGTTTTAAATATTATATTCATAGTTGGAGCAAAGCTTGGTGTAACAGGCCTTCTATGGGCAAATACAATAGCAAATACTGCAACAGCATTAATTATATTTGCTAGACTTCATTTAATACAATTCATAAGCAGAAAAGACTTAAGCAAAAAAACAGTATTAGAAATGGTAAAATATTCTGCACCGCTTGTTCCAAATAATTTATCTTGGATAATTATTAGTTTATCAGACAGATTAATGCTTACTTGGATGGCTGGAGCAGATGCAAACGGAATTTATTCAATAGCAAATAAATTTCCTAACATTGTTTATACCTGTTATGGATTTTTCTCAACAGCTTGGAAGGAATCAGCAGCAAGAATTTTGAAGGAAGATAATAAAACAGAATATTATAACGGTATATACAAAGATATTAAATTTTTCCTAAAAGCAATAGTAATTGGACTAATTGCAGTTATGCCATTTGCTTTTCCATTACTTGTAGATTCAAGCTATAGTGATGCTTATAAATATATTCCATTGCTTATAATATCAATTTATTACACTAATATGTCTAACTTTTATGGAGGTATTTTTACAGCTTTTAAAGATACAAAAATAATGGGAACTACTACAGTTGCAGCTGCAATTATAAACATTGCAATAAATGCAATATTTATACCAAAATACGGAATTTATGCGGCAACATTTTCAACTTTAATATCAAATGTACTTGTATATTTTTATAGAAGATATAAATTAAAGGATTATATAAAACTAAAAAGCAAGTTTAATTATGTATTTTGGGCACTTCTAGCACTAACATTATTTACATATTACAAAAACAATATGATAATAAACGTAATAATGTTTATTATAGTGCTTGCATACTGTATATTTACAAATCAAAGTTTCTTAAGAGGAATTATGAAACCAATAATGAATAAACTAAAAAGATAGATTTTTATTTATTAGTAACATAGAAATAAATTTCCGAAGAACAAATCTGAAAATTTGTCCATATGAGAAAACTTATGAAATAAATTTACCGTGTCCACTATTGGATTTATTAAGAACATTATACAAAAGTATAAGAAAATCAAAATTATAACAAAATTATTTTGAAAGGAATTGAAAGATGAACTATTCAGAAGAATACGACAAAGCAAAGTCGAAAGTTCTAAAATACATATTATACAAAAAAAGAAGCAAACAAGAAGTGAAAAATAAATTTAGTTCTGTAATCTCTAATGAAATGTTAGAAGAAATAATGGATGAGCTAGAAGAAAATGGCTATATTAATGACAACAGCTATATAGAAAGAGCTGTTGCAGAATTTATAGCATTAAATAATTTATCTTTAAAAGAAGTAAAATACAAGCTAATGGCTAAAGGCATTTCTTCTAGTTTAATAGAAGATTACATTAGTGAAAATGAAGAAAAAATGCAAGAATATGAAATAAATTCTGCTAAAAACATAATAATAAAAAAGCAAAATCAAATGACAGATGAAGAAATTATGACTCATTTATTGAAAAAAGGCTATAAAACTTCTAATATTAGAAACGCAATAAAGAAAATAGATGATGACGAGCTATAAAAAATAGAAAAGGAAAAATAAAATGTCAGGAATTTTAACATTAGAAACAAATAAATATGCAATAAAAATAGAAAATTTTGAAGGACCATTAGACTTGTTATGTCATTTAATAGACAAAAACAAAATGGACATAAACGACATAAAACTTACTCAAATAACAGACCAGTATATTGAGTACATAAATAAAATGGAAGAAATGAACTTAGAAATAACTAGCGAATTTATAATAATGGCTTCAACATTAATATATTTAAAATCAAAAAGCCTACTTCCAAAAGAATCAACTGCAGAAGAGGATATTTCTGAAGAAGAGCTATTAAGAAGAATTATAGAATATAAAAAATATAAAGAAATTACAAAAACATTAAAGCAAATGTATGAAAGCAGTGCAATTAGATTTTATAAATTGCCAGATACTATAGAGCTTCCAAAGCAAAAACTTGAAAAAAATTACGAAAAACAAACAATAGTAAATGTATATGAACAGCTAATACAAAGAAACAACGAAAAAGTAAATCAAAACGCAAAAAATATAGAAAAAATTGCAATAACAGATAAATATTCAGTAGCAAGCAAAGTAAAGGAAATGCTAAGAGCATTAGTAATCAGTCCAAAATTTGTATTTAATGCAATGTTCTCATTAAAAAAATGCGAAAAAGAAGAAGTGGTAACTGCATTTTCGGGATTGCTAGAATTATCTAGAAGAAGTAAAGTAACAACAATACAAAACGAGCTTTTTGGAGACATATCAGTACAAAAAAGCAATAACAATGATTAAATAAAAGAAAAATGGAAAAACTAATATCAAAATAAATCCGAAAGGAGAAAGGGATTAATCAATTTAATAGAGTATTTCTATATAATTGATTTTGCAAGAAAAATGATATTAGTTTTTATTTTATGTTTTATTATTGCTATTATAATAGTGATGATAATATTTTCAAAGATAGAGATAAAAATACATAGACTTGATATTAGCAATATAGAAAGAAAAAAGAACAATGACAAATTACTTATACAAATATCTTTAAAAATTGGAAAACTAGAATGGATAAAGTTCAAAATAAATAAAGAAAAATTAGCAAAACTATATGTAAAAATAAAACAAAAGGAAGCAGAGGAAAAGACTCAGGTTACAAAAGAAAAAATAGAAAACAATTTAAAAGAGGCAATAAAAAGTAAAGAAGTTAGAAAAATGATACTATCAACAAAAATCAGTCTAGAAAAATTTAATGCAAACATATCGTTGGGTAGTGAGGACTTTATTTTAACTTCGTATTTAGTTGCAACAGTTGCTATGACTATTTCTAATATATTGCCACATATAGTAAGTAAAAATGCAGATGCAAGAAAGATAATTCACTACAGAATTGTTCCAATTTATAAAGAGGAAAACATTTACAAAATTCACGTTAGTATGAATTTAAATACAGAAGTATTGCACTTGATAAAAATAGTAATAAAAATAATGAAGATTAACAAGGAAAGCCAATTAAAATCAAAGTTGAATGACAAACAGAATAAAATTGAAAATAATTTATTGTAATCAATTTTTATAAATACAAAACATATATACTGAAAAAATTATATATGTATAAAAATTACCAATTTTGAGCATACTTATAAAAATAAAATAAGAAAGAAGTGAAAAGTATGGGAGAGCATCCAATAGAAAATTTAATGAGTACGGCAATGAATAGTATTAAAGACATGATTGATGTAAACACAATAATAGGAGAGCCAATACAGGCATCAAACAGTACGGTTATAATTCCAATCTCAAAAGTAGGATTTGGATTTGCAGCAGGTGGCAGCGAATTTAGAGGAGAAACAATAGACGAATACACTAAAAGAGACAAAGAGGAACAGGTTCAATATAGACTTCCATTTGGAGGCGGATCTGGTGCAGGAGTTAGCATAGCTCCAGTAGCATTTTTAGTAGTACAACCTAATAATGTAAAATTACTTCCAGTAGAACATAATTCTTGCTTAGATAGACTATTAGATTATGTACCAGATTTGATAGAAAAGGTAAATGGAACATTAAATAAACAAATGCAGAACAAAAAGGAAGAAAAGATGCAAGAAAATAAGCAAAAGGAAAAGCAAAGACAAGAAGAAAGAGAAGATAAAAAACAATCTGTAAATAACTATATAGAAACACAGGGAGAAGTAGTAAAAAGCGAAGAAATACCTGCAAATTCTCAAGTAAAACCCAGAAAAAATATAAAATACAGAAAACCTGTGGACTACGACTTTGAATTTGACGAAACAGATGACTTCGAGTAAAAATTTCGCCCAAAGGGGACGTCCCTTTTTGGGCGATTCTGATGCAAAATTGTATTGACAGATTAATAAGTAGGGTGCTATAATATTATTCGTCGATTATAGAGAGAACCTGAAACATTCCGAACCAGAAGCAAACTCTATTTTATAGGATTATATGATTTTTAGGCAAATCAAGAATACTATAACAATTAAGAGAATGGCAAATGTGAATGTATAATAAAAAATCATATAATACCAAACTTAAAGTGAAAACTTTTTGTTTGGTATTTTTTCCGTGACTAAAATTATGAAAAGGAGGGCAGAGCTAAAAAAGTACAAAATTAAAGTAAAAGCTAAATTATTTTTTTAGAAAGAGAAGAAGCATGTCATAAAATATGATTAGTACAAAAATAAAGATTGTACGAAAAACTTCTAACTACTAGAAAGGGAGGAAAGAATGATTGAATTAGAAAACATTACAAAAACTTACAAAATTAGCAAAAGAAATGCAGGAATAAAAAATGCATTTAAGAGTTACTTTAAGAAGGATTACACGGAAGTAAAGGCACTAGACAATATCTCATTTAAAATAAATGAAGGAGAAATGGTTGGCTATATTGGCCCAAACGGAGCAGGAAAATCAACAACTATAAAAATTATGTGTGGAATTTTAACTCCAGATTCTGGGAAATGCATAATAGATGGTATGGTGCCATATGAAAATAGAAAAGAGTATGTAAAAAATATTGGAGTAGTGTTCGGAAATAGATCTGGACTGTGGTGGGATGTGCCAGTTGAAGATTCATTTGAACTATTAAAAGAAATTTATAATATTCCAGATGAACAATACAGAAAGCAAAAACA
Organism: uncultured Clostridia bacterium; assembly: GCA_934122035.1. Lineage (GTDB taxonomy): Bacteria > Bacillota > Clostridia > TANB77 > CAG-508 > CAG-245. The sequence continues at coordinate 51,753 of CAKOVP010000002.1, forward strand.
ACTATTAACAGAAATGCTTAATATTAAAGAAATAATAAAAACGCCTACTAGGCAATTAAGCTTAGGACAAAGAATGAGATGCGAAATTGCAGCAGCTTTTTTACATAATCCTAAAATTGTGTTTTTAGATGAACCAACCATAGGACTAGATAGTATATCAAAACTAGCAGTAAGAGAATTTATAAAGAAAATAAACAAAGAAAAAAATACAACAATTATTCTTACAACACACGATACAGGGGACATAGAAGCATTAACGAAAAGAATAATTCTAATAGGAAAAGGTAAATTACTATTAGACGGAAACTTAAATGATTTAACAAAGAGATACAATAAAAGAATTTTAAGCATTAAATATGAAGGGGATTTACCAAGACTTTTACCACAGATGGAAGTTATAGAAAAGAGCAAAAATGAAGTAAAAATAGCAATAAATGAAAATAAAATAAAGCTTGCCGAAGCGGTAAACTTTTTATCGAGTAATTTAGACTTAAAAGACTTGGAAATACAAAACACAAGCATAGATAAAATTGTTGCAAGTCTATATAAAGAGTATCAAATTTAGGTAAATAATAAATAGTAATTATTTAGAAAGGAGAAATTTATATGGAAAATATGGCTTTGATTTTAAAAGATGAAAAAGTAAGTAGAAGATTAAATGAAAAAATAAAAAATATTATAAGAATTTATTTTGCATATTTCAAAATAAAATTCTTAAATGAAATACAATATAAAATCCCTGCAATAGCTGGAATGTTAACACAATTCTCGTGGGGAATTATGAATATAATGTTATATCAAACTTTTATGCAAGAAGGAACGAGCGACTATACAGTGTCTCAAATGGCAACATATATTTGGCTAAATCAAGCGTTTTTTGCACTGTTTAACTTATGGGCAGTAGACAACGAAATTTTAGAAGAATGTAGAACTGGAAAAATTGCAATGGAGCTAATAAAGCCAATTGACTTGTACTTTATTTGGCATTCTAAAACACTAGGAGTAAAACTGGCAAGAGTTATATTAAGAGCAATTCCTATATTAATAGTTGCTAGTCTTCCTTTTATGGGGACATTTAGACTAAATGCACCAGTAAATATAACAGCACTGCTATTTACAATTATAACATTAATTAATTCTGTAGGAATAATGTTAGCATATTTGATGATTATGTATATTGCAGTAATGAAAACCATTGGTTCACAAGGCTTAAGAACCGCTTTCTATTTAGTACTAAACTTCTGCTCAGGAAGCCTAGTACCAATACCATTTATGCCAGATGCAATTGTAAAAATATTGAAACTAACACCATTTTATTATATGCAAAATGTTTCATTTAACATTTATAATGGTTATATAACAGATATGAAAGAAATAGTGAAAATAATCATATTACAATTGATATGGTTTGTTATTTTATCATTACTTGGAAAAAAGATGATGAACAAACAAATAAAAAGAGTAGAGGTTAGTGGAGGATAGAAAGGAGAAAGAAAATGAAACTTTATTTTAAATATGTAGCAATGCAGCTAAAAGCAGAACTAGAATACAAAAAAGCTTTTGCATTATCTTTATTTTTTAAAATGTTATCTGCAATATCGGCACTTATTTCAATAGTATTTCTATTTGATAAATTTGGAAGCATAGCAGGTTATAGTTTTGAAGATGTATTAATTTGTTTTGTTATGTCTTTTTTAGGATTTTCACTTGCAGAGTGCTTCTTTAGAAGTTTCGACCATTTTGATAGAATATTATCAGATGGAGAATTTGACAGACTTTTAGTTAGGCCAAGAAGCATAATATTACAAGTTCTGGGAGTGGAAGTAGAGTTTAATAGAATTGGCAGGGCAGTAGTTGCAATAGCAATATTTATTGTACTTCTTATAAAAAGACCAGAACTTTTGCAGCCAGATAAAGCGATAGCACTTTTACTTATGATAATAGGAAATGTTGTTATATATGCGGCATTATTTATACTAAAAGCAGGAATAACATTTTTTACAGTTCAAGGATTGGAAATTATGAACATTTTTACAGATGGGGCAAGGGATTTAACTCAGTATCCATTAAATATATATCAAGAATGGATACAAAAGTTTTTAACATTTATATTACCAATTGCACTTGTTAATTATTATCCATTACTATATGTAATTGGAAAATCAAATAATAAATTTTATATAATTTTGCCAATCGTAGCAATGTTATTTATAATACCGTGCTATGGAGTTTGGAGAATAGGATTAAAAAGATACAAATCAATAGGTTCGTAAATATATAACATAAATAGAGAGGCTACTTTTTAGTAGCCTCCATTTTTATATGGAATCTAAAGGGGAAGAGTTAAGACTGAAATTTGAAAATTTTTAGTCTTGTTCTAGGCTCTTTCTAGTATATTATTTTTTGAATTGTGAATTGTAAAGGTCTGCATAGAATCCGTTTTGTGCCATTAATTCTTCGTGATTTCCTTGTTCTATGATGTTTCCTTCATTCATAACTAAAATCATATCTGCATTTCTAATTGTTGATAATCTGTGTGCAATTATGAAAGAAGTTCTGCCTTCTGTTAATTTATCCATTGCTTGTTGAACTAGTTCCTCTGTACGAGTATCTACAGAAGATGTAGCTTCGTCTAGTATTAGGAATGGAGCATCTTTTATCATACCACGTGCAATTGTTAATAATTGTTTTTGACCTGCAGAAATACTGTCATTGTCTGTTATTACTGCATCAAGTCCGCCAGGTAGAGTTTTTACGAATTTATCTATTCCAACAGTTTTTAATGCTTCCCATATTTGTTCGTCTGTAACATTTTCTTTGTTATATTTAATATTATCTCTAATTGTTCCATTAAACAACCAAGTATCTTGTAAAACCATTATGAACATATCATGTATATTTTCACGAGATAATTTTTTAATAGAAGTTCCGTCTATTGTAATATCACCATCTGAAATATTGTAGAATTTCATAAGAAGATTTACCATAGTGGTTTTTCCAGCACCAGTTGGACCAACTATTGCAACTTTTTCACCTTGATGCACATTACAAGAGAAGTCTTTTATAACATTTTTTTCTCCGTCATAAGAAAATTTGATGTGTTCAAAATCGATATTTCCTTTTACATCTTTTAAGCTTAAAGTTTTTGTAATGTCTTTTTGATCGTCCATTTCTGGTTCTTCTAAGAATTCGAAAATTCTTTCAGAAGCAGCTGCTGATGTTTGTAAGTTTGTCATACCTTGTGCAATTTGAGTTAGGGGAGATGTAAATAATCTTACATACATCATAAATGCAACGATTACACCAAAAGTGATGTGACCATTCATTGTTAAAATAGCTCCAACAACGCAAACTGCAACATAACTGAAGTTACCTATAAAGTTCATAATAGGTTGCATAAGTCCAGATAAGAATTGACTCTTTCTATTACATTCATAAACTCTTTTATTTAGTTCATCAAATTTTGAAGAAGCTTCTTTCTCGCCATTATAGGCTTTTACAACATTGTGATTTGAATATATTTCTTCGATATGACCATTTAAATTACCAAGTTCTACTTGTCTAGCATTAAAGTATTTTTGAGATTTGCCAAGTATTATAAACATAAACACAAATCCAATAAGAGAAGATAGAATACCTGTAAGTGCTAAAATCCAGCTTGTGTAGAACATCATTATAATTGAACCAATAAATAGGGTAGTAGCACCAACTAAAGTTCCTAAAGATTGATTTAACGAAGTAGATATTGTATCTACGTCGTTTGTAACTCTAGAAAGAATATCTCCGTAACTGTGAGTATCGTAATATCTAAGTGGTAATTTGTTAATCTTGTGAGATATTTGAGTACGCAAACTTTGTGCAAATCTGTTGGCAACAGTAGCCATTATAAATCCTTGAATGTAGTTAAATATTCCACTTAAGCCATATATACAAACTAGGAAAATTGAAATAGATTTAATTGCATCAAAGTTCATACCTGTCATTAAACCTTTTGTAATTTCATCTGTTAAGTCGCTCAATTTATTTGGTCCAATAATAGAAAGTACAGAACCAAGTGCCGAAAGTACTAATGCAATTACTATAAATGGTATATATTTTTTTAGGTAATGTGTCATTTTCCTTAGAGCTTTTTTCAAATCTTTTGGCTTTTCGGCAACTCTATTTGGACCAACATTACGAGGTTTCTTTTTGTATTGTTCGTCATTATCCATTTTCTAATTCCTCCTTTGATAGTTGTGAGTATGCAATTTCTTGATATACCTTACAATTTTGTAATAATTCTTTGTGAGTTCCAAGACCAACACATTCTCCGTTTTCTAATACAATAATTTTATCTGCATTTAAAATTGTACCAATTCTTTGTGCAACAATAATATTAGTTGCATCTTTAGTATATTTCTTAAGTTCTGACCTTAATTTGTAATCAGTCTTATAATCTAGGGCACTAAAAGAGTCATCGAAAATATATATTTCTGGATCTCTTGCTATGGCTCTTGCGATTGCAAGTCTTTGCTTTTGACCACCAGATACGTTAGTTCCGCCTTGTGCAATATGTGATTCATATTGTTCTGGCATTTTCTCAACAAAATCTTTTCCTTGTGCGACTGCAACAGCTTCTTTTACTTTTTCACTATCTGGTGCAAGCTTTCCGTTATCACCATATGAAACGTTGTAATTTACTGAACCACTAAACATTACAGCCTTTTGAGGAACATAGCCTAATTTGTTATGAAGTTCCTCTTGAGAATAATCTTTAACATTAACTCCATCAACTAAAATTTCTCCAGAAGTTACATCGTAAAATCTTGGAATTAAATTTACAAGAGTTGATTTTCCAGAACCTGTAGAACCAATTATTGCGACTGTTTCGCCTTTATTTGCCTTAAACGAAATGTTCTTTAAAACTTCTTCATCTCCATCAGGATACTTAAATGAAACATTTTTAAATTCAATTTCACCAGTTTTTGAAGCATCATTACTTGTAACTCTATTTCCGTCTTTAACTGAAACATCAGTATCTAAAACTTCTGCAATTCTGTCTGCAGAAACTTGAGCTCTTGGGTACATTATAAAAATCATCGCAAGCATTAGGAATGCCATAATAACTTGCATTGCGTAACTTGAAAATACAACCATATCACCAAACAATGCAATCTTATCAGCCATACCTGCTGAATTTATTAAATAGCTACCAACAAAATAAATTGCAAGAGTAACACTGTTCATAACTAAATACATAATAGGGGACATAGCAACCATTGCTCTTTGGTTAAATAATTGAGTATTTGTAAGCTCGGTATTTCCGCCTTCAAATTTATCTTCTTGATACTTCTCTGCATTAAAAGCTCTAACAACACGAATACCCTTTAAATTTTCACGGGCTAAGTTGTTAATATTATCAATTAATTTTTGAACTCTCTTGAATCTTGGCATTACAGTTGCAATCAAAAAGCTAACACATAATAGAAGCACAACAACTGCTACACCAGTTATGGCACTCCATTGCCAGCTCTTATTCAAAATTTTTAACACAGCCCAAACAGCTGTAATAGGAGCCTTTATAAGCATTTGAAGTCCCATAGAAATAAACATTTGAATATTTGT
>CAKOVP010000003.1 GCA_934122035.1 uncultured Clostridia bacterium
CAATATCATTTTTGTGCTCTCTTTTCAATATTTTATTTTCAATGTATGTGTGACATATCTATTTTAAACCTATATATGTAAAATTTTAGGTTTTAGTTTCCAATTTTTTATCTCCTTTTGTTTTATTTTACAAATGTTAATAATTGGTTTTAAATGTAGTAAAAACTAGCCGTTTTATATTACGACTAGTTTATAATATAATTTATTTTAATATTCTTACTGCGTTTAGCACTGTAATTAGTGTTGCACCTACATCTGCAAATACTGCTTCCCACATATTGGCTACACCAAATACACTAAGTATTAGGACTATTATTTTTACTCCTATTGAGAAGGTTAAGTTTTGTTTTATTATTTTAGATGTTCTTTTAGAAATGTCTATTGCTGTGTTTATTTTATCTATGTTGTCTGTCATTATCACTACATCAGAGGCTTCTATACTAGAACCTGCTCCCATTCCTCCCATAGATATTCCTATGTCTGCAAGGGCAAGTACTGGTGAGTCGTTTATTCCATCTCCAACATAAGCAATTTTTGCTTTTTCATATTTGTTTGCTATTTCTTTTTCTAGTTCTTGGTATTTGTCGTCTGGTAACATTTTAGATTTTACTTCGTCTATTTTTATTTCTTTTGCAATTTTTTCTGCAATTTTTTTGCTATCACCAGTGAACATTTTTGTAATTATTCCTTTTTGATGTAGTCCTTTTATTGCACTTTTTGTTTCTGGTTTTACTTCGTCTATTAAACTTATTGCCCCTACTACTGTTTCGTCTATTTTTACATATATTTTAGTTGAATCTGCTTTTTCATCTTTTCCAACAAGTGTGCTGTTTCCTACTAATATTGTTTTTCCTTCTAAACTATAGCTTATGCCTTTTCCTGCAATTTCTGTGCAGTTTTCCACTTTTGATTTATTTTTTTCTATAAATTTTTCTATTTCTTCTTTATTTAAAATATTTGTATGTTCTTTTTGTTTTACATCGTTTATTATAGATTTTGCAATTGGATGGTTCGAATAGCTTTCTCCTAATACTGTATATTCTGTAATTTGCTCTTTGGTCACATTTGTATATGTTTCTATTTTGTCTATAGTAAATTTTCCTGTTGTTAGTGTTCCTGTTTTGTCGAACACAATTTCTTTTATGTCTTTTATTCCGTCTAGATAGTCACTTCCTTTTATTAAAATTCCTTCTTTTGAAGATTTACCTATTCCAGAGAAGTAACATAGTGGTACGGATATTGCTATTGCACAAGGACAAGATATTACTAAGAATATTAATGCTCTATATATTGAACCATTTTCCGATGTGTATGGTACGTTTGATATTAATGGTAAGAATACTGCAACTAGGGCTGCTATTCCTAACACTATTGGAGTATATATTTTAGCTGCTTTATTTACAAATGTTTCTGTTTTTGCTTTTTTATCTGTGGCATTTTCCACTAACTCTAATATTTTGCTTACTGTACTATTTTTATATTCTTTAGTAACTTTTATTTCTAAAAGTCCTTCTATTACTATACTTCCTGATAGAACTTCGTCATTTTCTTTTACATCTTGTGGCTTAGATTCGCCCGTTAAAGATGCTGTGTTTAAGCTTGCTGTTCCTTTAAGTACTATTCCATCTAATGGTACTTTTTCTCCTTGCTTTACAATTACAATGTCTCCAACATTTACTTCTGCTGGGCTTACTTGATTTATCTGATTTTTCTCTTTTAAGTTTGCATATTCTGGTTTTATATCCATTAAATCTGATATTGATTTTCTTGTTTTATTTATTGCTTTTTCTTCTAGAATTTTTCCTATTTCATAAAGAATTATTACCATTAATCCTTCTGTAGATTTTCCTACCAGGTATGCACCTATACACGAAACTGTTATTAATAGATTTTCGTTTATTGTTCTACTTTTTACTAATAATTTTACTGCATTTGTGGCTGTTCTATATAATAGTATTGCATATCCTACTATTACAAATATTGTTTTTATAACTTGTGGCATTGGTGCATATAGCCCAATTAAGGCAATTACTGCTCCTATTATTAATCTTGCAATGTGTTTTTTTAATTTTACCTTATTTTCTTTTTGCTTTTCTTCGTTTTTTAAGTCTTTTGCTTGTTCTTTATAGTCTATTATTTCTACTTCTGGTTCTACAGATTTTACTTTTTCTATTACTTCTTCTTTAGAAACTTTATCTGTTTCATATGATAGTTTTTGCTTTGCAAAGCTTACTATAACATTGCTTAAATCTGAATTTTTGCTTAATTCTTCTTGAATTTCGTTTGCACAATTTGCACAGTCTAAGCCAGCTATTTTAAATTCATATTTTTTCATATTATTTAATTCCTTTCATATTTTCTGTTCTTTATAAAAGAATCTTTTTATTGTTCTTCTATATGTTCTTTACCAATTTCGTATATTTTTCTTACATGTTCATCATCTAAGCTATAGAATACGGCTTTTCCTTCTTTTCTTCCTTTTACTAAGTTTGATTGTTTTAGTACTCTTAACTGATGCGATATTGCAGATGGTGTAGAGCCTGTTATTGCAGCGATTTCTGATACATTTAGTTCATCTTCTAGTAATGCTGCTATAATTTTCATTCTGGTTGAATCTCCAAATACTTTAAAATTTTCTGCAATGTCAAATAATAGTTCATCTTCTGGCATTTTTGCTCTTATTTTATTTACTTTTTCTACATTAATAGAGATTTGTTCTACATTTTCTTCCATTTTATTATTGGGTACTTTTGTACCTCTCCTCCAATTTTATATATAAAAAAACATATGAATATTTGTTCATATGTTCATTATATGCTATTAATTATAAAAGTGTCAATATATTTTTACAATTTTTTAATTATTATTCTATTATCTTTTGCCTCAGCTTTAATTTTGTCTGCTCTGTATGAAATAATTTTATATTCGTTCTTTCCATCAAACTTAATGCTTACACATTTTGTATAATCTTTATCGTTTTCTGGATGATTTTCTTCTATTACTAGACTCGCTTTTGTTTCTTTAAGAGTTTCGAATGTTGTTATAAATCCTATTCCTGTTCCACCTTGGTCTTTATGTGTAGTTGCAGGTTCTAATCCTAACTTTAATAATGTTTCAATTTCAAATTCTATACCTGTATCATAAACGCTGAATTCATATGTGTTATCTTTCATCCCAAGAATTGCCATTATACTTTTGTATGTGTTAGAACTATTATTAATTGCAATAATTGCATCTCTTAAATGGTCACCAATTAGAGTAACTAACCTGTTTTTAGCAATTATGTTGTTTATTAGATGATAGATGTTTCCATTAATTTTTAGTATAAACTCAATTTTATTTTTATTACATTCACTTTGCATATAAGCAAACATATCATCTATTTCTGTGATACCAGTTTTAGGAATACTTGATACATTGTTTATTTCTTGTTGTTTTGTAGAATATTCATCTGTCATATTTTTAATTTGATCAATTATTGATAGTTCTCCAGAAGCTTCCATATTAGCATTGTTTATAAATTCTTCTACTTTAAGCTCTAATGCTCTTTGTCTGTTGTAAAATTCATGATTTAATTTACTAATTTTGAACTTTTCATCTGATAATTCTTTTATTTTCTCATCTTTCTCTTTTATCTCTTCTTTGTATGATTCTATATTTTGTTGTAATAACTTTTGCTTGTAGTAAAGCGTTAGCGTCTTTTGAATCATTATTATCATAATTATGCCAACAACAATGAATGTAAATAATATATGCTCTGTTATGTATCCGTAATAATTGCCAAATAAGCAATAAGTAAAAAATACTACCGCACTAATATTCAATATTAAGACTTCTAAATAATTTGAAAATGATCTTTCTCTTAGAAAATTTATTCCTCTACTGATTCTTCTTGTCTTACTTAAAATGTGAAATAAAATACACATTAAGATAAAAATTATAAAACAGTCCACAGATGGATATTTTATATTAAATATAATTTTTATACCAATCTCTATTATCATACAAATAGCAAATCCTACATATGTTATCGCACTTGATACTAGTCCTCCAATTATCATAGAATATTCTTTATTGTTTATAGTTAATTTGGCAACAATTACTTGAAATATATACATTATAATAATTATTATTTCACTAGGAACTTTTTTATCCAATATCCCTGTAATTCCAACTCCTATTATACTTGCAATTATAAAAACAATTTCTTTGGTTCTTTTATGATTTTGTACATTATAAATTTTTAAAATAGTAAAATATACAAAAATATTTATTGTAAAACTTTTTATTATCATTACTGCTATATCTTGATTCATGACTTATCCCCTCCATATATATAATATACTAAAAAAAGAATGTAATCAACAATGTTAACCACATTCTTTTTACTTTTTATCTTCCCATAATATATCTAATCCATTCCATTATTTCTTCCCATGACATAGTCGCTCACCACCAATCTTTTTATTTTTTACAAATAAAAAGATATCACTTGTACCTCTTGGTACAGGTGATATTTGGTAGTGAACTTTTATTGTTATTTATTCCAATTTATGGTAATTTGTCGAATTTTGTCGAAACTTTATAATTTCTTTTTTACTTTGTCTGCATAAAAGTATATAAATTCGGTTGGGGTTGGTACTCCTGTTTCGTGATTTATTCTTGCAGTATATATTTCTGAAATATCGTCTAGTGATGATACTCTCCATGCATATAATATGGCATTTTGCATTGCTTTACTAATTGTTGAACTTGCTTTCTTGTATTTAGCAATTAGATATTGTACTATTGATAGTCTTGTTTGACTATCTTGGTTTGTTATTACATAGTATATTGAATCTTCCAAGTATTTTCTTCCTTGTAAGTGTGTACTTACGCCTATTTCGTCTAATTCTTCGTTTATTATTTTTCTAATAGTTGCTTCTTGATCTTCTTTAGTTGTTTCATTTACAATTTCTAAAGTGCTTTCAGAGTTTTTGAATCCTTTTAGTCTTAGTAATGTGTTTATTACTTTTTCTACTGAATAGCCCTTTTGTTTCTTGTAATATATAAATTCTACTTCGTTTTGATGTACGTAATCGTATACTGATTTAGAATATACGTTTGTAGTTACTACAATTTTGAGGTTTTCTGTATTGCTTAGTGTTTTTAGTTCGTCTAAAAGATCAAAGCCACTTCCTTCTCCATCATTTAATTCTAAATCTAGTATTATTCCTTCTGGATGGTGCTGTTTTACTAATTTAAGTGCTTCTGTTTCTGAATTTGTTGTTGCTACAATGCTAACTTTGGGTTCTTTGTTAGCATATTCCTTAAATTTGTTGCATTCATTTTGATCATCTTCTACAATTAATATTTTCATAATGTTACTGCTCATAGTGCTCCTCCATTCTTACTTTTTGTAATATATTATCATATATTATCATATTTTGCTATATATTTGAAGTCCTTTTTATACTTTCCAAATTTATAGTTTTGTCGCATAATATAATTTATATTTGGTTATGCATAGGAGGTTATAATGTCTAAAGAAGAAGTTGGATTAAGAATACGTAAAATTAGAATTAATATGGGAATGACTAAAGAGCAGTTTGCCAAGGCATTGTCTATTTCTAGTCAGTATTTGGGTATGATTGAACGTGGTAAAGGTAGTTTATCTATTGATAAATTATATTCACTTTGTACTTTATCCAATGTTTCTGCTGATTTCATTTTGTTTGGAAATGAATGTACTGTAATTGAAACTACTAAAGAGGCATTATCTACATATTCTGCAGACCAAATAGCCTCTGGTTGCGACTGTTTAAATAAACTAGCACTTTTTATACGTAGTCTCAACTAGTAACATAATACACAAATCTCGATGAACAATAAAGACTTTACCCTTTATTGTTCTCTTTTTTATAACTTATTGTTATTTTTTTACTTTTATATTCATTTTTTACTTTTTAGGTTCTGTAAATGTTTCCGTATGCGTGTTATTATAAATAATGTATTTTATTGAGAGGTGAATATTATGGCAGTTGATTATTCTATTATTGGTTGGAGATTAAAACAGGCTCGTCTAAAAGCAGAATTAACACAACAACAATTAGCAGAAAAAACTAATTTATCTGTTGCTTTTATAAGTAGAATTGAGAGAGGAAGTTCTCATATTAATTTAAAAAGATTATCTGAATTTTGTAATATTCTAGGAGTTTCTGAAGGATATGTTTTAAGTGGTGCTTCAGATTCTGATGGAAAATATTTATATAATGAATTTACAGAGATTTTGAAGAAGTGTTCTCCAGAGAAGCAAAAGCTTATTTATAAGATTTCTAGGATGATAGCAGAGGATGAAAATTAATTTTTGCCCAATATTAGTTTTTTACTAATATTGGGCGATTTTAATGTATTTAGTTGTTGCAGCATCCATTGTTTGTGAATAATAATAAGAATATAATTATAAAGAATAGTATTCCACTATCTCCACAACCACAGCCATTTCTTCCGAATAGTCCACCTAAAAATCCACCTTGATTTCCACAGCATCCTCCTCTTGGAGTTTCTTCACAGCCACAACCGCAGCCTCTATTATCGTCTTGCATATTTATTCCTCCTTTTTTATTATATGTTATATAGTATGTTTTTTATTAAAAGTGTGTTACAATATATTTAGTTTGAGTTGAAAGGATTTTACAATGAATAGTAATTTAAATAATTTATTTACTCCAGAACTTTTGGTTCCTGCTGGAGATTTTGAATGTGTTAGAGCTGGAGTTCAAAACGGTGCAGACTGTATTTATTTAGGTGCAAATATGTTTAGTGCCAGAGCTAATGCAAAAAATTTTTCTTTGGATGAGTTAAAAAATGTTATAGAATATTGCAAAATAAGAAATGTAAAAACTAATTTAACTTTAAATACTCTTCTTACAGACGAAGAATTTGCAAATGCCATAAATTTAGCGAAACAAGCATATGAATTTGGTATTGATGCAATTATTGTTCAAGATTTAGGCTTAGGAAAGTATTTAATAGATAATTTTCCAAATTTAGAAGTACATGCAAGTACTCAAATGTCTGTTCATAATTTAGAAGGAGTTTTGGAACTTGAACAAATTGGCTTTTCTAGGGTTGTTCTTTCTAGAGAGGTCCCAATTAACGAAATTGAATATATTAGAAATAATTGTAAAGTTGAATTAGAGATGTTTATACACGGAGCTTTATGCATTTCTTATTCTGGTCAATGTTTATTTTCTAGTATGGTAGGTGGCCGTTCTGGGAACAGAGGAAAATGCGCACAGCCTTGTAGACTTCCATATGAACTTTTAGAAGGCGAAAGAAATATTGATAAAGGATATTTGCTTTCTCCAAGAGACTTGTGTTCTTTGGAATATTTACCTGAACTTGTAAAACTTGGTATAAATTCTTTTAAAATTGAAGGAAGAATGAAGACTCCTGAATATGTTGCAACAGTTACGAGAGTTTATAGAAAATATATAGATATGGCTATTTCCTATTTAGAAGGTAATTCCGATTATTCTATTGATAATAAAGATAAAGAAGATTTACTACAAGTGTTTAATCGTGGTGGTTTCTCTAGTGGTCATTTATTACAAGATCCAAATAAGAATTTAATTTTTAAAGATAAATCAAATAATATGGGGCTTTATTTGGGAAATATTTCTAATTTTAATGCAAATAAGGGACATATTACACTTAAGCTTTTAGAAAATATAAGTATTGGTGACTGTATAAGTATTGAAGGCGAAACTGGAAAATATACAGTTTCTGAGATTATGAAGCAAAATGCGAGTTTGAAAAATTCTGAAAAAGGAACTATTGTTAAACTTGGAAGAATGAAAGGAAAAATTCGTCCTGGTGCAAGGGTCTATAAACTTACAAGCAAGGTTTTGTATGATAATGCCAAACTAACTTATGCTGAAAATTCCGAAATGAAAAAGATTCCAATTTTTTGTAGTTTATCGGTTAGAAAGAATTTACCTATTGCACTTACTGTAAGGGCAAATATGCCTCCTTTTTATAATAATATTTGTATTGATATAGTTTCTGATATTATTCCAGAAGAGTCAATTAATAGCCCAATAAATAGTAAAAGGCTATCTGAACAGTTCTCTAAATTAGGAAATACACCTTATACATTGGAGTCTATTCACATAGCTTTAGATGAAAATTTACATATTCCAAGTATTAGTAGCCTAAATAATATTAGAAGACTTGCTGTGCAAAAATTAGAAGATGCAGTTATTTCTAATTTTAATAGCCAAAGAAACTATTTTATAACTACTAATATAAAAACTGGTGAAGATTCTAAAAATGAAAAAAATAATTTAACAGATAGAAAAATCACTTTACAATTTGAAACTTTAAATTTAGACTTTGATTATTCTAAAATAAACAATTGCGATAATGCTTACATACCGCTAAAATTCTTTATATATAAAAAATATTATTCAAAGATTGCTGAACTCGCAACTATTTCTAATATTTTTATTTATATGCCAACTATTATTAAACAAAATTATAAAAATTTATTATTAAATAATTTGGAAACTATTTTGAATACATTTAATATTAAGGGATTTATTGTTTCTAATATTTCTGGATTCGAATTTTTGAAGGATTATATTGGTAAATATGAAATAATTGCAAATTACACTATGAATATTTTTAACAATAACACAATATATGAATTAAAAAAACTTGGTACAACTGTTGTTACTCCTTCTATAGAGGCAAATAAAAATATTTTACAAAGTTTATGCAATAATAGCATTTTACCAGTTGAGCTTATCTGCTATGGAAGAAGTATTTTAATGAATACATCTTATTGTTTATTAGGAAAGAGCAATAAATGTTATCCTGAATGCAAAATGAACTGTAAAAATGATTCTAAATATTATTTAAAGGATAGATTAGGATTTAAATTTAGAGTTATTCCAGATAATATTCAAACTGTTACATCTATTTATAATAGTAAAATAACTTCTATAGATACTTTAGATTTGCCTTGTTATTCTTTAAGAATTAATATTTTAGACGAAAATATTAATGAAATTAATAATATTATTGATGTTTGTAAAACTGGCAGAAAACTAGAAGGTTTGGAATATACAAATGGGAATTTGAATAGAGAAATATAAGAACTTGTTTGCATACGAAAATTAGTAAAATAAATTTATTGTGCACAGCACTTTATTAAGAGAAGTTTATGTAACTCTCCTAATAGTAAAAAGAGTGAAAAGTTTTGACACTAAATTATAGTTTCAAATTTTTCACTCATTTTTTAATAATTATGCATTGCGGTTAATTTTATTATTAAGTCCATATTATCGTCTTTTGCTGCTTTATTTCTTCTTATTTTTCCACATTTTTTGCACTTAAATATAATTATATATCCTTTTTTGCTATCTATTTCTGCTCCAACAGGTACTAGGTCTCCTTTGCATTCTTCTGCCCTATCTCCTGGATTTATATCTACATGTTTAGAATGCAGACAATATGGGCAATGATTTCTGCAAGAATACCCTAATTTTTCTACTTGTTTTCCACAATTTTCACACACAAATGCTTCATCTATTTCTGTAAAGTTTCCTGCCATTTTGGTTCCTTTCTTTTACATTATTTAATAATGAAATATGCTATCTCCAATAAATTCTCTTAATAGTGAGTTATTAGGGATATATTCTTCATCCATATCTTCAAAGTATCTTAAGAATTCTGCTAGTCTCTTTGCTTCTGCATATTCTGGTTCTTCTTTTCCTATTTGCTCTAATAATGGTAATGCGTGTTTTTTTAGTACGCTTATTTCATATATTAGAGATGAGTTGAACATTGCATTGCAGTTTTCTTGGTATGGGAATATGTTTTTGTTTTCTCCTTTATTTACGCTGTCCCAGCTTTTTAAAGTATGAAGGGCTGAATATCCTCTAAAGTTATTGTCTCTAACTATTCTTCTTATTAATCTTGTATCTGTTGTTGATATTCTGTTGCAGTAGTCTATATTTAATACTGTTAAATCACTAATATATATTTTATATTTTTTATCCATTGAAATAGATTCTGTAAGTTTATCGTTTAAGCAGTGAATTCCTTCTATTACTAGTATTTCGTCTTCTGCTAGATGCATTTTTTCTCCATTATAATTCTTAGTTCCAAGTTTGAAGTCGAATGTTGGTACATCTATTGTTCCTCCCTCTAGTAGTGTTTTTATATGGTTATTAAATAGCTCTAGGTCTATTGCTTCTAAACATTCAAAATCGTAGTTTCCATTTTCGTCTTTAGGATTATCTACTCTTTCTACAAAGTAATTATCTACAGATATTGTAACTGGTTTTAATCCATTTAATCTTAATTCTATTCCTAATCTTTTTGCAAAAGTTGTTTTTCCAGATGATGATGGACCTGCAATTAATACCATTTTTACATTTTTATTTTTTACGATGTCGTCTGCAATGTTTGCAATTTTCTTTTCGTGTAAAGCTTCTGAAAGTAATATTACGTCTTTTGATTTTCCATTTTTTATTTCGTTATTTAATTTATATAATGTGTGTATGTCTAGAGCTTTGCTTATATCTTCGTATTCTTCTAGTGTTGCAAGTAATTTTTTGTTGTCCTTGTATTCTGTAAGTTCTGCTGTTTTTTCTTTTGAAGGATATCTTACTAAAAATCCATCTTGATACATTGAGACATCAAATATGTTTGTGTATTTGGTTGTTATTGGCATTACTCCAAAGAAATAATTATAATAATTTTCGCAATAGTATAGTGATACTGTTTTTTTCTGTCTACTATCTATTTGTGCTATTCCTCTTAAAGTTTTTTCATTTTTGTAAAATTCTTCTGCTTCTTCTTTGCTCATTATTCTTTTTTCTATTGGAATATTTTTTTCTATAATTTCTGTCATTTTATTTTTTAAGTTTTTTATTATTTCTTCTGTTATTTCCATATTATCTATTTTGCAGAACATTGCATTTGATAGTTGGTAGTTTACGCTAAGTAAAGCTTCTGGGTAAAGTTCATTTAAAGCTTTTGCCATTATATACAATATTCCTCTTATATAAATTCTATGTCCATCCTTTGTTCTTGTATCTAATAATTGTATTTTATCTCCTTCTTGTATTTCGTAGTTTAAAGATTTTACCTCGTTATTACATAAACAAGCAATTATATTTCTGCCTTGCTCTTTATCTTTTTGTATTTCTTCTAAATATTTTTCTATAACCTTCATAATGTGTACTAGTCCTTTCTTGTATTTTTGTTTTGTTATTTTGCCTATATATTTTATCATATTTTTCTTATATTTGGATATAATTTTATAAAAGATTTTATTTAATTTTATTCTAGGGAGGAATTTATATGACTGGTAAAAGGTTAAATGCTATTTTAAAGTCTAAAGAGATAAGCGAAATTTATTATGATGAAAGACCTGTTTGGGTTCAAGAAGTTAATGGAAATATTGCAACTGTTGGATTTATAAATTCAGACAAGCCTCAGGATTTGTATGTTGAGGAATTGTATGAAAAAAATTTATATAATTAAAGCTTTGTAATTTTAATTTATTTGCACTTTTGCAGACTTTATATTTTATTAGTTAGATACAAAAAAGATGGCTTAAAATAAAGCCGTCTTTTTGTTTTATAGAACAATTATAAATTTTATTTATTACCTATTAAATTTTTTAGCTCTAACAGCATAAATAAATTAAAAGTTGTTATTTATATATTACAATTATTTAGCATAATATTCTTCTACTTTTTTATTTATTGTTTCTTTTATGTTTTTTACCATTTCTTCTTTAACTATTGCTTTTCCTTCTTCTTCGCACTTATTTATATATTCTACTGCAAATGCTCTTATTATACTTGTTGTTCTACATTCTAGCATTAAACATTTTTTACTTTTTCTGTATTTGTGTCCTTTAAATAATTTTGCTAAAAGACCTGCTGTATGGTTAAATTCATATCTTTCTATTTCTTCTTTGCAAATATCTATTATTCTTTCTCCTTGCTTGCAGAATTTTCTTCCACTTGCTATGCTTTTAAATTCTTGTGCATCTTTTTCTGATGTTATTTTTAGTATTTCGTTTTCTTGTTTTATTTCTTTGGTTTTTTTCATAGTATTTCTCCTTATTTTTTATACTATCTTTTGTAATTTTACACTAATGGTAAAATAATTTCAATATTTTGTAATATATTTTTCTTTATTTTTTTGCATTTTTATGTTATACTTCTATTACATTTTTAAGATGTTTGCAATATAATATATAAAAATGAATTTCCATATTTTGTTTATTTAATTACTTATATTTTAGTAGTATAATATAAGTAGTATAAGACTGGAGGTATATATGAAATTCGAAAAAGTTAGCAAAGATAAGATAAAAATAACTCTTAATTATGAAGATTTAATTGAAAATAATATTGATTATCACTCTTTTATGTCTGATTCTAATGAGACACATTCTTTATTTTTAAGTGTTTTAAATAAGGCAGAAAGAGATTATGGTTTTTCTACAGAAAATTATAGCTTACGAGTTGAAACATTGGCTTTAGATAATGGCAGTTTTATTTTAACAATTACACGTTCTCAGTCACCAGATATTGCAAAAGCCAAGAAAAAATTGAAAGTATCTAGAAAAGCTCAATCTACTTCTTCTGAGTCTTTAATTTATAGATTTAATAGCTTTGAAGATTTTTGCAATTTTGCAGGTTTTATTTTTACAAACTCGGCAATGACCTCTGGGAAAATTTCTAAGAGTAACACTTTATATTTATATAATAATACATATTATTTGGTTTTTGAAAAAATAAATGCCAAATTTCCCTATTTAAAGGTACTTTATTCTACTATTACAGAATTTGGCACTTTTATAAAATATTCTGATATATTGGTTGCTAAAATTCAAGAATCTGGTAAGGTTATTGCAAGTAAAAATGCATTAAAGACTGCAAAAAAATATTTTGCTTAAGGCATTTAATTTTTATATTCATACTATAAAAAAAAATAAATTTAAACAAGAATTTTTCTTAGTTTAAATTTATTTTTGCTTTTATTTATATACATAATTTTGTGGATCTTGGGCAATTCCATTTACTCTTACTTCAAAGTGTAAGTGGTTTCCTGTTGATTGACCTGTTGAGCCAACTCTTGCTATTAGTTGACCTTGTGACACGTGTTGTCCTTGTGATACATTTAGTGATCTGCAATGTCCATATAATGTTTGAACTCCGTTTCCATGGTTTATTATTATGTAGTTACCATATCCACCACCCCAGCCATATGATGCTGTTGTAACTGTTCCTGCAGCTGCTGCATAAATTGCAGTTCCTGCTGCTGCTGCTATATCCATTCCTTTGTGGTTATCTCTACTTCTCCAGCCGAATCTTGAAGATATTAGTTGGTAGTTAGATACTGGTTTTATTAATGATATTCCTAAACTTACTACATTTTTAGAATTATTCATTCCCTTAACGCCAATTCCCGAGCTGCCATAACTTGTTGTTGCTTTTTGCACAACTACTACCTTTTTCTTATATAAACCTGCTACACAAGTTTCTACATCAGTAAATTTCTCTTCTTCGGTATTGTATTTTTCTTCTATTGTTATTTTATCACTATTTGTGCTTTCTTTTTCTTTTAATTGATTAACTACTTTTTCTGCATCTTCGAATGATGATAAGTAATATTTTGTTTCTCCATCTTCAAGTATTGCATAATATCTGTAATATGTGGTACTGTTTTCCATTACTTTATCATATATTTCATCATCGTTTGTTTCTACATCTTTTTTTAGTAAGCATAATTGATATTGTGGCATAAGGCTTATTTGTTTAAATGCAACATTTTGTCCATCGCCTTTTTGAATTACTTCATTTATTTTTGATTGTAATGAGCTTTTGTTTCTTGTGTATCCAATAAATTCTCCATTTAGTGTTACACTATATGTTGGTTTAAAGAAGTATGCAATTAATGCCCCTATTATGGCAGTAGCAATTATTATTATTATTGAAAATCTTACATAACGTCTTAAATGTGTTACCGATTTCTTTAAAATATTAATGATAAACAACTCCTATCTTTTTAATTTTATCGTTAATATTCTATATCATTTTTATAAAATATACAAGCCTTATTATGGAATTTGTATGTAAAGAAAAATGAGAATGCAAATTAGATTCTCATTTGATTCTCATTTTATATTTAAGATTGTTATTGAAGCTCTCTTTTTACTGTTTGTATTTCTGTTGGTGTTGCTTGTGTTGCTGGTTTATAGTATCCTTTTGCTTGTGCAATTTTAAATAGTTCATATTGGAAACTTTCATCATTGTTTCTTATTTGTTGTATTGTTTGTCTTAGTTGCATATTTTCTGCCTCTGAGATTACTCCTTGGTATGTTGTTAAGCTTGATTTAACTCCATCTAATATATCGTTTACCATTGTTTTTTCGTCCATTGTATTAACCTCCTATAAATTTAAAAATGACATTAATTTTTGTTTTGTGTTTAATGCATCTTGTGCAGATTTTGTAAATATTTGTTTTATTTGTGGATCTACTGCTTGTGATGCATATTCGTTTAATTTTTGATAAGATGTTTCGTGTGCTCCTATTAAATGACGTAAATTTTGTAATTCAATTTGACTTAAATTTGACATTTTATATACTTCCTTTCTACGTATTTTCTGAATTTTATTATGTACATTTTTTTTATTTTTTATTCTTGTTTTTATTTATTAATAATGAATTTTTTTAAGTAATAAAATAACTATAATTTTTAAAATTGAGAATTTGCAGTAAATTTGTTTGTTTATAAAAATTTATAAAATTAATTTTTTAATATTTTATATAATGAAAAATGTATTGTATTTTTTAATTTTGATTACTTTTATTTTAAATTTATTTGAATATTTAAATACAAAATTAACCCAAATTATTAAACCTTTTGGTCTAATAATTCGGGTTTACTTTGTTTATTATCTACTCTAAATTTCTTATTGTAAAATTTCTAGTCCTGCAAATTTTGCCATTAGTCGTTTATGTCCTACTTTATCAAATTCTAAATCTACTTTTATGTCGTTTCCTTCTTCTTCTAGTTTTGTTATTGTTCCTTCTCCAAATTTTTTGTGATAAACACGTTGTCCAACTTTATATTGAGATAAGTCTACGTTGTTTATTTCTTTTTGTTTTAGTGTACTTAAGAAGCTTTCTGCTGTTCTATATTGGAAACTTGTTTCTTTTGTTTCAAGTATTTTTTCTGCTTGTTTTCTATCTTCTTCTCCCATTTTATATGTTTTAACAGATTGCCCTTTTCCATAGCTCCATCTATAACCAAAGTCTTTGAATTCTTCGTTTGAATTGCTTGATTTGTTTTCTACAACTTCTGCATAGCCTTCTAATAATTCATCTGGAATTTCTTTTACAAATCTTGATATTTGGTTATAACTTGTTGATCCAAATATTGTTCTATGTTTTGCACAAGTTAAATATAAATATTGCTTTGCTCTTGTTATTCCAACGTAAAACAATCTTCTTTCTTCTTCTAATGCTAATGGTTCTCCTATTGATTTATATCCTGGGAATATTCCCTCTTCCATTCCAACTAAAAATACTACTGGAAATTCTAGTCCTTTAGCGCTATGCAATGTCATTAATGTAACTGAGTCTTCCTGATCTTCCATGCCATCTATGTCACTTGAAAGTGTTATATTATTTAAGAATTCTGAAAGTGTGTTATCTGCAGATTGCTCCTCAAATTCTATTGCAACTGTTAAAAATTCTTCTAAGTTTTCTATTCTTGTTTGTGCTTCTACACTGTTTTCTAGTTCTAAAGCTTTTGTATATCCTGTTGTTTTTAATGTTTGTTTTATTAAATCTGATATTTTAATTTCTTCTTTTTTGGCTCTTAGTTCTTCTATTTGTGTTATGAAGTCTCTAGAATTTGCGTATACTCTTGTTAATTCGTATTTGTCTGCTTTTTTTATTATTTCGTACATTGAAGTTCCACTATTGTCTGAAATTTCCTGTATTTTGTCTAAACTTGTTTTTCCTATTCCACGTTTTGGCTCGTTTATTATTCTTTTTAATGATAAGTTGTCTGATGGATTGTGTATTAATCTTAAATATGCAATTACGTCTTTTATTTCTTTTCTTTCATAGAATTTTAGACCTCCAATTACTTTGTATGGAATGCCTTCTCTCATTAAAATATCTTCTATTGCTCTTGATTGAGCATTCATTCTATATAATACTGCAAAGTCTGAATTTTTAAAGTATTCTTCTCTTTTAAGATGTTGTATTTGCTCTACTATGTATCTGCCTTCATCATATTCATCTTCCCCAGAATATATGCAAGGAAGATGCCCTTCATCGTTTTGTGTCCATAGTTTTTTCTCATATTTTGCTTCGTTGTGCTTTATTACCGCATTTGCGGCTTTTAGTATATTTCCTGTGCATCTGTAGTTTTGCTCTAATTTTATTATTTGAGTTCCTGGAAAGTCCTTTTCAAAATTTAATATATTGGAAATATCTGCACCTCTAAAGCTGTATATTCCTTGGTCGTTATCTCCTACCGCCGTAACGTTTCCATATTTTGAACCTAATAAAGATACCAAAGTAAATTGAGCTTTGTTTGTATCCTGATACTCGTCTACTAAAATATATTTAAACTTTTCTGTGTAATACTCTAATACATCTGGATTGTCTGTTAATATTTTTATTGTAAAGTTTATTATGTCATCAAAATCTAGTGCATTATTTTCTTTTAATTTTGTTTGGTATAATGTATAAATTTCTGCAATTTTCTCTTTTCTAAAGTCTCCTGAATATTTTACACTATATGCTTTTGGTTCTAACATTTCGTTTTTACCATTACTTATTTCTGATAGAACGCCTCTGTCAGTAAATAATTTGTCATCTACTTTTAATGTTTTTAAACATTCTTTTATTAGTGTTTTTTGGTCTGAGGTATCAAATATTACAAAGTCTGTGTTGAATCCTATTCTATCTATGTATTTTCTTAATATTCGTACGCAAATAGAGTGGAATGTTCCCATCCATATATCTTTTGCACTATCTCCTACCAATTTTTCTATTCTTTCTTTCATTTCGTTTGCTGCTTTATTGGTAAATGTTATTGCAAGAATGTTCCAAGGTTTAGCTCCATTTGCAATGTAATATGCAATTTTATGTGTTAATACTTTTGTTTTTCCACTTCCCGCACCAGCAATTACAAGGCAAGGACCTTCTTGGGCTAACACTGCCTCTTTTTGTTTATCGTTTAATCCATTTAATATTTCTTCTTTATCCATATTGTTTTGTATAATCAATATAATTTTGATTAATCCCTTTCTCTTAAATTTTACAATTATATATTGTAAATTCTAACTTGCTAGATTATAGCATTTTTTTCTTTATTTTACCATTTATACTTTTCTATAAAATATAAGCTTTTATGTGTATTATTTTATATAAAGTAAAAGTTAATATGGCTTTTTCATTATATAAAAAATGCTCCTAAAAGTCAACATTTTTAGAAACATTTGTTTTTGTTTTATTGATATGATTTTTTTATATATTTACTGCAAGTAGCCCAAGCACAAAACCAATTATTGTGCCTATTGTGCTTGCCTTTCCTTCGTATATTTTATTTGATTCTGGGATTAATTCTCCAGAAACTATGTATAACATTGCTCCTGCTGCAAAGCTTAAACAAATTGATATTACTTCTTCTGATATACCACCAATTATCTTTCCTATTAAAGCTCCTATTCCTGTTGTTACTCCTGAAAGAATAACATAGTATAAAACTTTAGATGTTTTCATTCCTCCATTTTTCATTGGGACTGCCATTGAAATTCCTTCTGGTTGATATAAAAATAGACAGTTTTAATTTTTAATTATTAACTAATTTAATATTGTAATTTAAATTAGTCTTACTCTGAACAAAAATAAGCATTAATAACTTTTGTACATTTTTAAACATTTTTGAAGTTTATGTCTTTATTAGTATACAAAGTATTTAATTGCTTAAAATTGAAATATAAATCTACTTTTTTATCTTGATGAATTTCAATTTTATTAATAATTACCTTCATAATTTCCGGTGTTGGTTTATTTAAACTCAAAAATTCTTGTATAACACTTTTTATTTTCTCATTATCATTTTGTTTGGATTCTTCTTTTTGTCTTTTAATCTCTATGTTCTCGTTTTCTTTTTGCTTTATTTCATTTTTTAATTTTGAGAATAACCTTTCATACATTTCTTCACTTATTTTGTTATTTAATTTATCAACATACATTTGGTCAATATTATTATTTATCAGTTTTATTTCATTTTCAATTTTTTGAAGTATCTTACCATAATCATACCCAGTCATACTCTTTTTTACATTTAACAATATTTTTTCATTATCTATATCTTTAAATAACTGTTTTATATGCTTAATGACTGTTTCTTCTAAATCAGAATAGCTAAAACCATGTGATGTGCAAAGTCCTAATTTTGAGTTTCTACGATAATTATTACATATCATATAATAATTACCATTCTTTTTTCTTCTTACACCTATTTTGTGCTTACACTCGTAACAAAAAAGCAATCCATCTAATAAAAACATATTTTTCTTTTCATTTCTATTATAGTTTTGAACTATTACCATTTTTTGTACTGTATCAAATATCTTTTTATCTATTATCGGTTTATGTGTATTTTCTACAGTAATCCACTTTTCTTCTGGATTAGCCCTAATCTTCCTATTTTTATAACTTATTCTACTCCTTTTATTTTGCACTGTTGTGCCTATATAAACTTCATTTCTTAATATATTTTTTACTGTTTTATTTTCCCAAAAAGTATCTTTGTTATATCTTGATTTATTGCCAGTAGGAATATTATTGCTATTTAAGTAATCTCTTATTGTTCCAACTTGATTTCCATTAGATGCCATATTAAAAATAGTTCTTACAATTTGAGCTTCTGGCTCATAAATTATTAATTTATTTTTATCATTTGAATCTTTTATGTATCCAAGTGGTGTTTTTCCACCTACCCATTTTCCTTGTTTTTGCATTGTGTGCATTGCTGTTCTGATTTTTTTCGATAAGTCTTTAGAATACATATCGTTTAATATTGATTTAAATGGTGCAATATCATTATTACCATTTGATGCTTCAAAAGTATCTATTCCATCTGTTACTGAAACATATCTTACATTATTTTCTGGAAACCATTTTTCTATATATTCTCCTGTTTCTATATAATCACGACCTAAACGTGATAAATCTTTTGTTACAACCATATTAATTTTTCCATTTTCTATATCTCTTACCATTCTTTGAAAATCTGGTCTATTAAAATTTGTTCCAGTAAAGCCTTGATCTATATATGTATCTATTAATTGGTACTTCCATCCTAATTTTTGCACATATTCTGTTAGTAATGTTCTTTGATTTTTTATACTTTCACTTTCATCATATCCTCTATCTACGTCTTCTTTTGATAGCCTTATATAAATTGCTACCTTGTATATTGTTTTTTCTATTTGTTCAAGCATTTTTCCTCCCTTCTATGCTTGATAAAAACAATTTGAATTTAAATTTTATTATATCTTATTTAAGACAAAATTTTAACGCTCAAAAATATCTTTTTTTAAGATATTAATTATTAAGTGTTTTATTAATTCTTCTAACTCTTCACCTTTTTCGTCGAAGTATATATTGATTTTGAAAGTTTCACTCATATTAACTCACTCTCCCTATACTATATATACATCTGTTTTCTTATAAAAATTCTCCCTTATATTAAAATTTATTTTAAATTTTTTTAATATGTCCACATTTGCTCATAAATAGTTTAAGGGTAGCTATGCGATAGTTTTAACTATCACACACCTACCCTGGTTAGTAAAATATGTCATCTATTTTATTCAAATACATTGGTACTACTGCTTTTTCTGATTATAAAAAATGTCCATTTTTGAAGTTTATTTTACTCAAAAATTTGGACATTTTTAACTCACACATAATCTCAATTCAAACTACCAAAATAAAGATTTCTTTTTTAGAATTTTTCTTCTACATTCCTTTCTTTTAAGGCACAAAATTGATTAAGACTATTGTATTTTACAATTATTTTTTAAACTTTAGCTCCTTTAACATTATTTTTCATCTTTAATACTTTTGCTCTTTAATAATAATTCATCAAAATCAGAAATATATATTTTATCTTGTACTATTCTATATTTTTCAAATTCTGTTTCTGCATGTATTTTTGCCATTTCGGCAGATATTTTACCATTATCCTTTAACACATCATGATCCCATAATGTTAAAAATCCATTTAACCTTTCTTCCCAATCTTCCATTGTCATAGGAATATGTCTCATTGCTTGCATTTCAGCCAAATCTAAATATGCAGATACCATTCTCTCTAATTGTCCAATTTCTGTTTCTGATAAATAATTTTTTGCAATGACTACATCATATTTATGAATTTTACTATCAGGAGCTCCTTTCCACGATGTTAGTCCCATATTTTCTTTTTGGCTATCTGCTCTATTATATATAATTTCTGCAGCAGTGTTTCCAGAAACAGCATAATGTAATTTGTTTTGAACAGATGAAAAAAATCTAATTGTTGCTTTTGCTGTTTTATCATAGTCAATAGACGTTGCATAAATATCTGTAATTTTTTGATAAAATTTTCTTTCAGACATTCTAATTTCTCGTATTCTTTCTAATTGCTCTTCAAAATACTTCTTAGTTAAAATCGACCCGTCATTCTTTAATCTTTCATCATCCATTACCCATCCTTTAATAGTAAAATCTTTTACTATTTGGTTAGCCCATTTTCTAAATTGTATAGCTCTTTCATTATCTACTTTAAATCCAACTGCTATAATCATTTGGAGATTATAATGTATTACATTTCTCGAAATTTTTCTATTTCCCTCATCTTGAACTATTAAGAAATTCTTAATAGTTGATTTTTCTTCTAATTCCTTATCTTCATATATCTTTTTTATATGTTGATTAATTGCAGATATTGATACACCATATAATACTGATAACATTTTTTGAGTTAACCAAATATTTTCATCTTCATATCTAAGTTCTACTCCGTTTTCTCCAGTCGCTGCTACATATGTTAAATACTCAGCAGCACTTGAACGAATTAATTTATCCTCTTTTTTTCTATTATCATATTTCATTTATTATTCTTCCTCCACAACTTAATATTATATTTATCGATTTTATCTCGTTTTTTAGCTTTTGAATTCTGTATTATAATTATCATCCAATAAATCTTTATTATATACTTTGCCAATAATAATATAATATATTCTTGTCAGCATCATAAACACCTATTTCCCAACCTGTTGCTTCTTCTTTTGTAAAATTATGTTTTTTGTTTTCATCACTTGTTCTACATACTAATTCATAATGGTAATATCCATTTTTTATTTCAAGCACTTCTTTATTGTATTCAAAATCATCTAGTATACTATCATCAAGTCTGTTTTTACTCCATTTCGAATTAGAGTCTAGTTTTTTTACTATGTCCTGTCCATTATCTTTTGAAAATTCGTATACATAATAATCTAATCCATCATATTGAATTCCTTCTCTTACACTATAAATTTCTCTTTTGATATAATTTTCAGTATTTACACCTAAAATATTACTATAATTATTGTGTGTACCATAAATATAACTTTTTAAATAATATAACTTTTCATTTTTCAAATCAAATATTGCATAAATTCCTTTATTATCATAATAATATAAGTTTTCTCTATCTAATTCTGTCTTTTCTTCACCTACTTCATCATAAAATCTTTTCATTTCATATTCATAAAATTTGTTTTTACTCCAATAACTACTTTTTTCCAATTTATTTCTAAATTTTTCTTTTTCCCCAATTATATTTAATTTATAGACTTTGTATTTCATTAAAGCGTCATCTTCATATACAGTATAATAATTTATATTATATGATTTTAGTTCTAAATCTAATTTTTTATAGTCTTCATCAATCCTAAACGTTGCTTTTAATATAATTATGTAAAAAATCAAAAACACTGTAATAGTTATCCATAATATAAATCCAAATTCTTTTAAGTCCTTTTTTATCAATATGAACACCACCCTATAACATTAAAATTCTCCTTCTTTCGTTTCAAATTTTATTTCAACATCATATACTTTTATAACTCCATATTTACTAGAGGCTACTCCTAAATTATTTAATGTTGTTGATAATATATCTTTCGTTTTACTGTTTTCTTCATCTGCATATTCCCTTAGCTCTTTGAAATCTGTAAAATCATAGGTATCTTTAATTTCAATTTCTAAATTCCATTTATTATTTTCGTCTATTTTTCCTTTAACTAATAATGTTGCATCATGAAGAGCATAAAGTAAATCAGCATCATCAAATCTAATCAAAGTATCCTCTCTTGGAGATTTTTCGTTGACAATAAATTCTTTTTTTCCATCTCCATATTTTTCTATTAATTGTTCTAGTTTTTTCTTAAATATTGGACTTTTAAGTAATATATTTTTTATTTCTTCATCTTCTATTATTAAATCGTTTGGTTCTTTTCCAAACACCGATAGCGAATTTGTCAGTAATTTAGCAGAAAGAGGCTTATTAGTAAATACTCCTCCTATAACAACAATTTGCCAAAACATATATTGCATTGAATAAAATACAGCATATGATATCGGATTATTCTTCTTTGTTAAATCAAATATAAAACTTAAACTTTTTATATAGCCATTAGCAACTTCTTCATCTATTTCTTTCCAATTTATATTTTGAAAATCTTTTATAATCTTTTCAAATTTCTGGTAATAATTAAATAATTTATATATGTCATTTAGTGTAAAAGTCATTAATTCAACAGTATCTTTAGAAAAAGGCGTTATATTTTTTATATCCTTTAACATTTTTTCTTCTATATCTTTTAATGCATCAAAGTTCATATTCTTTAAATAATTTAGTGCTATATATTTTTGTGTTAAATCATATTTCTTTGTTTTACTGAGGAAATATTTATGATTTTTCCAAGCAATTTTAGTACATAAATATAATTCTTTATTCCATACAAATTTTGGTGGTTTATGAAAATTTAATACTCCATATATATTATCAAGGCATCCTCTTCCAAACATCTTATATTTATAGTCATATGGTTTATTACATAATAAACATCTTTTTTCTTCCATCGCCTCATCAATCCCCTTTTTTATTATTATAAGTTATATTAATTATTCTATTTATATCATAATATTTTAAAGTTTTCCATAAACTTACAAAATTTATATTTTTCTTAATTTTATATCAAACATTTGTTTTTTGTCAATGGTTAAAAAATAAATTTCAAAATTTTTTCCAAACTCTGAAATTTATATATTTATATCAAATTCAAATTGCTTTACCAGACATTGCATACTGTCTAATTTGAAATCTACCTTCTGGTATGTCGTGAATACATATTGCAATTGCAAGTGAATATCCCAATGTTAATGAGGCTCCAAAGCCAGAACCTATTGCAAGTCCTTCTGGGAAGTTGTGTATTGCAAGGCCAATACTTGTTACAATTCCTGCTCTTAATAAATCTTTTTTATTTTCTTCTTTTATGCTTCTTAACATTTTAGAATTTTGTGTAAATTTTTTATCTACAAAGTAGTTGCAAATAATCATACATAGTATTCCAAATGCTATTCCTAAAATGACGTTGGTTATAGATGCAATTTTTAGAGCTTCTGGAATTAAGTCAAAGCTTAATATTGCTGTCATTAATCCACCTGCTAATGATAATATAAAGCTTAATATTTTGTTAGATGGATTTTTAAATTTTACTCCTATTATTCCACCTAAGGTTGTTCCAAATGTGCCAAAAAATAAACCAAGCATTGTAATTTTTAATAAATCGTACATTTCTTCTCCTATCTTTTTTTGTACATTTTATTTGCTTGGTTTGTTTTTTATTCTATATTCGATATCTTTAATTTTATTTTCAATTATTCTTCGTCATTTCCTTGTAGTTTTTCTGCTCTGTCTGCTGCAATTAAGTTGTCTATCATTTCGTCTAAATCTCC
Organism: uncultured Clostridia bacterium; assembly: GCA_934122035.1. Taxonomy (GTDB): domain Bacteria; phylum Bacillota; class Clostridia; order TANB77; family CAG-508; genus CAG-245. The sequence continues at coordinate 24,101 of CAKOVP010000003.1, forward strand.
ATTTAGGAAGTTTTCCATTTGATATATGCTAAGTCCTATTCTGTGGTCTGTTATACGTCCTTGTGGGTAGTTATAAGTACGTATTTTTTCACTTCTATCTCCACTTCCAACTTGGCTCTTACGCTCACTTGCAAGTTCTGAATCTCTTTTTTGTTTTTCCATTTCATATAGTCTAGATTTTAAAAGTTTCATTGCATATTCTCTGTTTTGTGTTTGAGAACGCTCTGTTTGACATTCTGCAACTATTCCTGTTGGAACGTGTATTAATCTAACTGCTGATGATGTTTTGTTTACGTGTTGTCCTCCTGCACCAGAAGCTCTAAATACTTCTAGTTTTATGTCTGCTGGATTTATTTCTATTTGGACATCTTCTACTACTGGTAAGACTGCAACTGTTGCAGTTGATGTGTGTATTCTTCCACTTGCTTCTGTTTCTGGAACTCTTTGTACCCTGTGAACTCCACTTTCAAATTTTAGTCTGCTATATACACCTTTTCCAGAAACCATAAAAGATATTTCTTTATAGCCTCCTAGTCCTGTTTCATTTTCGTTTAATACCTCTATTTTCCAATGTTTTCTTTCTGCATACATTGAATACATTCTGTATAGCGTTCCAGCAAATAATGCAGCTTCGTCTCCACCAGCACCAGCTCTAATTTCGCATATGATATTTTTATCATCATCTGGATCCTTTGGTATTAATAGAATTTTTAATTCATCTTCTAATTTTGGAAGGCTTTCTTTTGCATTTTTTATTTCTTCTTCTGCAAGTTCTTTCATTTCTGGGTCTTTTAGCATTTCTTCTGCTTCTGCTAAATTTTCTTTTACTTTTTTATATTCTTTATATTTTAAAACTACTTCTTCTATTTCGGCATGTTCTTTCATGTATGCTGTCCATTCGCTAGTTCTAGCGATTATTTCTGGATCTGCAATTTTTTTTGTAAGCTCTTCATATTTCTTTTCTACAGCTTCTAATTTTTGAAACATAAAATTTTCTCCTCTTTTTTATTTATTAGCTTTTATATTATATATCAAAAAATGGTGTTTTTCAACCCCGTTTAGCTGTTTCATAACAATTAGTAGTTTTTAAGGACTTTTAGTCACTTATTTTTTTGTTATTTTTCATATATTATATTTTATATAGATTATTTGCTTATTAAAGGAGTGAAATTCCATGGATTTTGTCGCTATGGGTCAAAAAATTAGAAAAAGAAGATTAGAACTTAATTATACTCAAGAACATTTAGCAGAGCTTACTGGGCTTACTCCTAATTATATTGGTGCTATTGAAAGAGCTACTTCTAAGTGTAGTTTAGAAACTTTAACAGTTATTGCCAAAGTTCTTAATTTGGATACTGATTTTTTATTATTTGATATTAAAGATCAAAATATTAATTATGTTATGTCTAAGAATTTAGAAAAATTACCAGAAAGTAAGCGCCAGTTATATATTGAACTTTGCGATTCTATTGCTAAAATATTACTCGCATAAAAAAGCACTCAAAATGTTTTAATTTATTTTACATTTTGAGTGTTTTATATTTATAGCTCTATTAGATTATATTCTATACCTATTTTTTCTAGTGCTTCTTTTTCTCTGTTGCTACAGGTTAATATTATTGCTTGATGATTTTTTAATGTTTTGGCAAGGAAGCTAAGTGCATTTTCTAGTCTGTTGTTATCGAAGTATGCAAATGTTTCATCTAATATTATTGGAAGTGTTTCTTTAGATATATCGTCTATCATAGAAAGTCTTAGTCCTAAGTATAGTTGGTCTATTGTTCCTGTGCTTAGTTTTCCAGCTTCTATGTATTCTCCTCTTGCATTTTCTACTACCATTCCATTTGTATCGCTTATTGTAACTTTGCTGTATTTTTTGTTTGATATTTCTTGTATTGTGTCTGATAAATTGTTTGTAAATTTAGGCGTTATTGTTGTTTTCATTTCTTCGTATGCTTCGTCTAGGTTTTGCATTGTAAGCATTATTATTTCTTCTTGTTTTTTTAGTTCTTGTATTTCTTCTTGCTTTTCTTCTAAATTTTCTTTAAATGTTGCCATTTTTTCTATTTCTGGTATTACTGTATTTTCTTCTATTTCTAAGCCTTTTAGGTTTATTTTTTTGTTATTTATTTTTTCTAGTAAATTACTTATATTAACATTTGATTGATTTAGTATTTTTTCTAGCTTTTCTCTAGCTATTTCGTTTTGATATTGTTCTATTATTACTTCTTTATTTTTGCTTTTTAGCTCTTGTATGCTTGTGTTTGTTTCTGCTCCTGCTTTTTGTATATTTTCGTTATTTTTTTGAAGTAATATTATTTGTCCTGTAAGCATTGCAATTTTGTTTTCTATTTCTTTTTCATATTTAGAGTTTTCTTCTAGTCCTTGCATCTCTTCATTTTTTTGCTCTAAAACCTTGTTTTTTTCTTCTTGCAGACTTTTTACTTTTTCTGTAAATATTTTTTCTATTTCTATTTTTTGTTTTTCTAATTGTTTTTTTGCATTTTTATTTTTTATGTTCTTTTGTATTAGTGTAACTAGGAAAATTATTGCAATTATTCCAGAAATTGCGGCTACTAGATTATTTTTTAATCCTACTAATCCAATTATTGCACTTAACATAAATATAGCTATAAGTACACATAAAACTATTTTTATATTATCCCTTTTATTTTCTTTTTTTGCATTTATATTTTCTATATGCTTATTTTCTAAGTCTTTTTCTTTATTTTCTATTTGTTCTATTTGCTCTTCTTTTTTATTTATTTCTTTTGTTAAATTTGTTATTCTTTCTATATATTTCTCTTTTTCTAATGTTTGAGCATTTTTTTGTTTTGTTAGTTCTTCTATGTTTTTATTATTTTCTGATATGTTTTTTTGTTGTAGTTCTTTTTCTTTTTCTAAGTTGTTAATATTTTGCTCTTTTTCTTGTAATTGCATTAGAATTTTATATTCTAGATTAAGCTCTTTTAGTTCTTCTAATATTTCTTGTTTTTGATTGTCTATTTCGTACTTTTTGTTTATACTTGGTTTTATTTCTTCTATTCTATTTTTTATTTTTTCGATTTCGTTTTGTAATATGTTTATTGGTCTTTGTGTCGTTTTGTTTGTACCAATTTCGTCTCTTATTTTATTTTGCAATTTTTCTTTTGCTTTTTTATAAGATACATTATCTTCCCCTGTACCTGCTAAATTTGCAATTTTTTGTATTAATATGTTTTGATTTTTTTCTTCTAGTCTTACTTCTTGTTGCATTGATACTACTGTTGAAAGATATGTTTGTTTGTCTACTCCTGTTTGTTCTATAAAAAATTTATTTCCATCTTTTTTATCTATTTCAAATGTATCTGTTATATCTTCTAATTTTTCGTTGTAAATTTTAGGATTTTTTTTGTTAAAATCTCTAAAGATTTCGTATGTTTCTTGGTTGTTTAAACTATATTTTATTCTGCCAGAAAACTCTTGACTGTTCCAAGGTTTGTATTTATCGTAGTCTGTATATTCTCTGCCATCCTTTGTTTTAGAAATTCCATAAAATGAGCTCATTATATAATTTAGTAGTGTTGATTTTCCACTTTCGTTTGCACCATATATAATGTTTATTCCATCTTTTAGATTTATTTCTTTGTTTTCTATGTTGCCATATGCATTTATTTTTATATTTTCTATTTTCAATAGGTTCACCTCTTATTTTAAAATGTCCATTCCTATTTCAAATGCTTGTAATAGTTTTTCTTGCTGTTCTGGAGTGGCTCCATTTTTTATTTTTTCTAATAGCTTTTTTGCAAATAATCCCTTTAGGCTTACTTGTTTTGATGTTTCTTCTATGTTGTATTTTATTTTTGTGCAGTCTTTTAACTTTATAATATTTTCTTTGGTTATTAGTGGTTTTGTTTCTAATAGATTTATTTCAAAGTTTCTTTGACCTGTTAATATTATTTTATAATATTTATTGTCGTCTAAAATTAAGTTGTTTATTTCTTCTATTAGTTCTTCTTGTGAAGCTATATTATCTACATTTATTTCTTTTTCTGTAAATGTTTTTTCCTCTGCTTCTATAAATTTTATACTTAATCCTTTTGTTTGCTCATTTATTTGTCCTTCTATAAATCCTCTTGGTCCTAGTTCGTCGAATCCTAGCGAAATTAATGAGCCTGGATACACTATGTTTTGATTTTCGTAGTCTTTGTAACTTGCTTTGTGTATATGGCCTAATGCAACATAATCAAATCCTAGTGTTTTTAATTTTGCACTTATTAATGGATTATATTTTCTATTTTCATCATTTCCACCATCTAGACTTCCGTGTGTTATTAATATGTTTATTTTGTTTTTATTTTCTATTTGAATATTCTCATAATTATTTGGCATATAAAAGTCGTTAAACCCATAACCATAAATATCTGCTTCATTTGTGTGTATTACTTCTAATTCTTGGGTAAATATATGTACGTTTTGGCACCATTTGTATTGTTTGTAGAATGAATTTTTTATGTATGGGTCGTGATTTCCTGGTGTTATAAAAATTTGTGTGTCTGGAATTTCTTTGAATAAATTATTTATGTACTCAATTGTTGATTTTTTTATATATTCTTGCTCATATAGATCTCCGGCAATAAAAAAATATGGAATATTTTCTTTTTTTATATATTCCACTATTTGTTTTATTACTTTTCTTTGTTCTAATCTTCTTTGTTCTGATAAATTCGATTTACCTGCTAGATTTACAAATGGACTATCTAAATGTGCATCTGCTATATGTATAAATTTCATATTATCACTCTCTTTTCTATAGTTGTACTCTTCCCTCTAAGGCTCTGCTTAGAGTAACTTCATCTGTGTATTCTAGGTCTCCTCCTACTGGTATTCCGTGTGCAATTCTAGTTACCTTTATTCCTAATGGTTTTATTAGTTTAGATAAATACATTGCAGTTGCTTCGCCTTCTACTCTTGGGTTTGTTGCAAGTATTACCTCTTTTACTTCTCCATCCATTAGTCTTGCTAAAAGTTCTTTTATTTTTATATCGTCTGGTCCTACACCATTCATTGGAGATATTGAACCATGAAGTACGTGGTATGTTCCTTTAAATTCGTGGGTTTTCTCCATTGCAACAACATCTCTTACATCTTCTACAACACAAATTACAGATTGATCCCTTGCCTTGTTAGAACAAATTGGGCAAGGGTCTGTATCTGTTATGTTATAGCATTTTGAGCAATATTTTAAATTCTTTTTTGCATTTTGTATGCTTTGAATAAACTCGTTTGTTTCTTCTTCGCTAGCATCTAGTATGTAAAAAGCAAGCCTTGCAGCTGTTTTGTTTCCTATGCTTGGTAGTTTCTCAAAGCTTTCTATTAATTTTTCTATTGATGGTGAATAGTACGACATTTTTTTCTCCTATTTTGCTTACATTAGTCCTGGTATGTTATATTTACCAAGTGATGCTGCTTGTGCATCGTCTACTTGTTTTAATGCATTGTTTATACAAGATGATATTAAATCTTCTAGCATTTCTATATCATCTGGGTCTACTACTTCTGGTTTTATTTTTAATTCTTTTATTTCTTTTTTACCAGATACAGTTACTTTTACTGCTTCTCCTCCACTTGTTGCTGTAAATTCTTTTTCAGCAAGCTCCTCTTGAGATTTTTCCATATCTGATTGCATTTTTTTTGCTTCCTTCATTAATTGATTTAGATTCATTCCTCCAAATCCACCCATTCCTGGGAATCCTCCTCTTTTTGACATTTTTATGTCCTCCTTTTTATTAGTCTATTATGTTTATTGGTATGTCTAGATCTTTTTCTATGTTGTTAAAATTATCTGCTTTTTGAACTATTTCGTCATTATTATCTATTAATACCACTCTCATTGGTTTGCCAAGTTCTACTGAAACTTGTTTCACAATTTCGTTCATATTTTCTGGTCTTTCTAATATAGCTTTTCCAAATGGTGTTAGACCTCTTTCAAATTTTATTCCAACAGTCATATCGTTTATTTCGTTTGCTGTTGAGTTAAGTAGGTTTGTATATAATGTTATTTTTCCTTGTGTTTTTATTGTGTCTATTATTTTAGGCCAGTTTTGTACGGCATTTCCAAGTGTTATTGATGAAGATTTTTTTATTTCTGGTTTTATTACTGGCACATTTTTTTCTTCTACTTTTGCTGTTGTTGTAACGCTTCTTGGTTGATTTTGTAGTATGTTTATTTCTTTTTCTAACCTAGAAATTTTATATTGTAAGTCTTGAATTTGCTTGTTGTCTACTTGGCTATTTTCATTATTTGACTGATTATTTACACTAGTAATTGTTTCTTCTTGGTTACATAGTTTTATTATTTCTACCTGAAACATTATTAATTTTTGTGATGACCATTTTATATCGTTTTGTAAATTTGAAAGTTCGTATATTATTGATATTAGTCTTTCTTTTGATGTAGCATCTGCTAGTTTTTTTATTTCTTCTTTTTCTGCTTGATTATAAATTTCTAACGGTGTATTTGTTTTGCATATTAGAATGTCTTTTACATATTTTATAATTTCCCATAAAAAGTTTGTTATGTCTTTTCCTTCTTCAACAATTTCGTTTATTGTTTTTAAGGCTTCATCTGTATTTTTTTCTAATATGTTTTTTGTAATTTTATTTACACTTTCTGTTTTTGGTATTCCAACTAGCTCTTTTACAACTTCATCTGTTATTGTTCCTTCTTCTTGCATACATCTTTCTAGTATGCTTAGTGCATCTCTCATTGCACCTTCCGAAAGTCCTGCTATTACTTTTTTTGCGTCGTCTGTGATGTCTATTTTGCTTTGACTGCATACATAGTTTAATCTTTTTTCTATGTTTTCATTTGATATTTTTTTAAAGTCAAATCTTTGGCATCTAGATAATATTGTTGCTGGTAGCTTTTGTGGCTCTGTTGTAGCAAGTATAAATTTTACGTGTGCTGGTGGTTCTTCTAATGTTTTTAAAAGGGCATTAAAAGCTCCTGTAGATAGCATATGAACCTCGTCTATTATATATACTCTGTATTTTGCAAGTGTTGGCAAAAAGTTTACTTCGTCTCTTATTGCTCTAACGTCTTCTACACTATTGTTTGATGCAGCATCCATTTCTACAATGTCTGTAAGTGAACCGTCTAGTGCAGCTTTGCAAATTTCGCATTCGTTGCAAGGTTCTCCGTTTTGCGGATTTAGGCAGTTTACGGCTCTTGCTAAAATTTTTGCAGCTGATGTTTTTCCTGTTCCTCTTCCTCCATTAAATAGATATGCATGCCCTACTCTATTGTTTATTATTTCGTTTTTTATTGTTTTTACTATATGTTCTTGTCCAACTATTTCATCAAATGTTAGTGGTCTAAATTTTCTGTATAGTGCTGTATATTCCAAAATTATTCCCCCTAAACATATTTTTATTTTAAAAAAGTATGAGATTTTTTGTTCTAACTTCTCTATGGAGAGCATTCCACATAAAGATAAACTGCTTATTGCTGCTTCCTTCCGGACCTGACAAGGTTCACAGGTCTCTATTGGATTGCTTTCCATACAAAAGTTAGAAATGCTTCTCATACTTTTTGTATTATATACTATTTTATTTTGTTTCGCAAGTAAATTTACGTATTATTTTATTCTTTTAAACACAAATTTGCTTGTATCTGTAATTTCTTTTGTTGTTGTTCCTTCCTCGCATATTTTTTCGCAAGGTAGGTTTAGTGTTATGTTTGTTTTGTATTTTATTTTGTTTATTTGTAATATTAAGTCAAAGTTTGCTGTAAAGCTAACTTCTTGCTCTGTTGCGCCAATTTTTGTTATTAGTTCTCCATTGTGTTTTACTTCTTCTTCATCATTAGAAATAAAATTGCCTATTCCTGTATTCGAAAATCTAATTATGCAAGAACCACCTTTGCTTCCAATTTCTAAATTTTTAGCATTGCTTGTTTTTGCTCCTTTGTATGTTAATGTATTGTTTACTAAATAGTCGTCTGAATATGTAAAGGTTCTTCCTTCTTCGCTGTTTGGCATATATACTTTTACTGTTCCTTTTTGGGGCTTTGCAGTTATTTCTATGTTTTGTATTGTAACTGATTCTAACAATGCTTGTTCTTTACTTTCTTCGTTATTTTCTATAAAAAAGTATATGTCGTTATTTTGATTAACATTTAAATTCCACTTATTTTCTGTGTCTTTTGTTTCTTGGTCTCCCTCTGCAGTACTTATTATTGTTATTTTTGACAATATATATGGCATATTTTTTTCACCTTCTACTTGATATTGCACTACAATTATAAATACCATTATTATAATTATTGCTAAACTTCCTACGGCTAAACACATTTTTATTTTATCTTTTAGATTTGTATTCATATGTTTTCCTTGTATAATAAATTTAGGTTTTTATTTGGATTTACCTATAAACTCAATTTTAAATATGGCGGAGATGGTGGGATTCGAACCCACGGGCCGGCTACAAACCGACTAACTGATTTCGAGTCAGCCTCGTTATGACCACTTCGATACATCTCCATATTTGTTTTATTATTATATCAAACTGATAAAAAAAGTCAAATAAATTTTGCTTCTTTTTTATAATAGCAAAATAGAGGCAAATTATGCCTCCATTTTGTTTAGTGGTTACATTGCAAATGACGAAGCCATGGCCCTTGCCATCTTTTTAAGCGTTGGAGATTGTCCCCCGCAGAACTGTTTGGTTTTCTTGTAATTTTCCAAAGACAAGCTATCCAGAGTTCTGCTCCATAACGTGTTTATGGAATTCGGTTTAATTCCAAGCTTTCTTGCAGTTTCTTGGTTAATGTCTCTCATGAGAACATTGCTCTTGGTTCCCATTTCCATTTGTACTGCAAATACTGTTGCTAAGGTATCCATTTGGCTTTGGCCAAGGTTGATTCCCAACTCACGAAGTTTTTCGGAAATTTGAGTTTCCATTCCCTTATTGTCTTCTTCGACCTGGTCTTTCAAATTTTCGACCATAGTATTCAGGTCATATAACTCCTCAGGATTTTCGGAATTCCTAGAAACTTCCCGAAGTTCCTGGCAGATTGCATTTATCTGCCGAAGTAATTCCCTTTTTGTCATTTCTAATTAACCTCCTATTTTTTCTTCCCATTCGGGTTTACACATTTATGTTAACACATTTGGAACAATTTGTCAATTTTATATAAGTATTCTATTGACCTTATTTTCATATGATTTTAGCACACTAAAATCTGCTTGACTTTAGGCTTTTTCTAATATATAATTGTGCTCAGATTTTATTAATAAAAGAGGCGATTTTATGTCATATAATTATAAAGAAATAGAAAAGAAATGGCAAAATAAATGGGAAAAAGAAGGAACTTTTAATGCAGAAAATAATTCTACTAAAAAGAAATGGTATGGCTTAATAGAGTTTCCTTACCCTTCTGGACAAGGCTTACACGTTGGTCACCCAAGGTCTTATACTGCAATGGATATTATTGCAAGAAAAAGAAGAATGCAAGGCTACAATGTATTGTTTCCAATAGGATTTGATGCTTTTGGATTGCCTGCAGAAAATTTTGCAATTAAAAATCACGTTCATCCAAAGATTGTTACAGAACAAAACATAGCAAACTTTACAAGACAGTTGAAATCAATTGGCTTTTCTTTTGATTGGTCAAGAGTTATAAATACAACAGATCCAGAGTATTATAAATGGACTCAATGGATTTTTATTCAATTATATAAACATGGTTTGGCATATAAGGCTACAATGCCAATTAACTTCTGTACTGGATGTAAGGTTGGTCTTTCTAATGAAGAAGTTGTAAATGGCGTTTGCGAAAGATGTGGTAGCCCTGTTGTTCAAAAGGAAAAAAGCCAATGGATGCTTAAGATTACAGAGTATGCTCAAAGATTAATTGATGATTTAGATGATGTTGATTATTTAGAGAAAATTAAGCTTCAACAAAAGAATTGGATTGGAAGAAGTGAAGGTGCTGAGCTTGATTTTAATATAGCTGGTTCTGATGAGAAACTACGAGTTTATACAACTAGACCAGATACTTTATTTGGAGCTACTTATATGGTTGTTGCTCCAGAACATCATATTATAGAAAAATTAAAAGATAGAATTACAAATTTAGATGAAATTAAGGCTTATCAAACAGCTGCAAGTTTAAAGTCTGATTTTGAACGTTCTGAATTAAATAAAGATAAAACAGGTGTTGAAATTAAAGGAATTAAAGCTATAAATCCTGTAACTGGAAAGGAAATTCCAATTTGGGTTTCTGATTATGTTTTAATCACTTACGGAACTGGTGCTATTATGGCTGTTCCTGCACATGACGAAAGAGATTATGCTTTTGCCACAAAATTTGGCTTAAACATTATTCCTGTAATAGAAGGTGGAGATGTTTCTAAAGAAGCTTATTCTGGTGACGGAGTACATATTAATTCTGATTTCTTAAATGGTATGAATAAGCAAGATGCAATTTCTAAGATGATTTCTTGGATTGAGGAAAAAGGTATTGGAACAAAAAAAGTTAACTTTAAATTACGTGATTGGGTATTTTCTCGTCAACGTTATTGGGGTGAACCAATTCCAATGGTTCATTGTGATAAATGTGGTTGGGTTCCTGTTCCAGAGGACCAATTGCCACTTGTTTTACCAGATGTAAAAGATTATGAGCCAGGAGAAAATGGTGAGTCTCCTCTTGCTAAACATACAGAATGGACTAATACTACTTGCCCACACTGCGGTGGTCCTGCTACAAGAGAAACCGATACAATGCCTCAATGGGCTGGTTCTTCTTGGTATTTCTTAAGATACATGGACCCACACAATAATAATGCATTAGCTTCTAAAGAAGCTCTAGAATATTGGTCTCCTGTTGATTGGTATAATGGTGGAATGGAACATACTACACTACACTTGTTATATTCAAGATTTTGGCATAAGTTCTTATATGATATTGGAGTTGTTCCAACAAAAGAACCATATGCAAAACGTACTTCTCATGGTATGATTTTAGGATCTAACGGAGAAAAGATGAGCAAATCTAAAGGAAATGTTGTAAATCCTGATGATGTTGTAAATGACTATGGTGCAGATACTTTACGTGTATATGAAATGTTTATGGGACCATTTGACCAAACAGCGCCTTGGTCTGTTGATAGTATTCGTGGATGTAGCAAATTCTTAGACAGAGTTTGGAATATGCAAGAAATTTTAGTAGATGATGGTTCTGCTGAATATTCTCAAGAGTTTGAAAAAATAATGCATCAAGCTATAAAAAAAGTTTCTAATGATATTGAGGAAATGAAATTTAATACTTGTATTTCTACTTTAATGACTATGGTTAATGAGTTTTATAAAGCAAAGAAAATAAATAGAGCTGAATTTAAAACATTTTTACAATTATTAAATCCATTTGCTCCTCATATTACGGAAGAGCTAAATCAAATTCTTGGATTTGATACTACTATTGCAGATACTGCTTGGCCTACATATGATGAGGAAAAGACTAAAAATGATACAATGAATTTACCAATTCAAATAAATGGTAAGCTTCGTGCTACTATTGAAATTGCAATTGATGAAGATGAGGAAAAAATAAAAGAACTTGTTCATACAGCTATTAAAGATAGATTAGATGGAAAATCTATTGTAAAAGAAATTTACGTTAAGAATAAAATTTATAATGTAGTTGTAAAATAATTTTTAGTTTGATACTTAAAATTTAATAAATGAGACTTCGTATAAATTTTGAGAGGAATTAGTTTATTATGAAAGTGGTTATTCAAAGAGTAAAACACGCAAGCGTAACCATAGATGGTGTGGTACATGGTAAAATAAATACCGGATTTTTGGTTTTGCTTGGTGTTTCATCCACAGATTGTGCTCAAGATGTGGATTACTTGGTTAAAAAAACCGTAAATTTAAGAATTTTTACTGACGAAAATGATAAAATGAATTTATCTTTAAAAGATGTTGGTGGAGAACTTTTAATAGTTTCGCAATTTACTTTATATGGAGATTGTAAAGATGGAAATAGACCTTCTTTTATTGAAGCAGCAAGGCCAGAAAAAGCAATTCCTTTATACGAATATTTTGTTAGTGAATGTAAAAAGCAAATTCCTGTTGTTGAGACCGGTGTTTTTGGTGCAGATATGAAAGTAGAGCTTTTAAATGATGGTCCTGTTACAATTGTAATTGATTCTAAAGACAGAAAACATTAATTATAATTCATAGCTCTATAATTTTATTGAAATAGCAGTTTTATTTAAAAATATTTATAGTTAATATTTAATTTTTAAATAATGTAAAATATAAAATTCATATATTTTTCTAATTTTAATCTTTAAATACAATGAGGTTAGGTTTTAATGGATGAGAAAGTTATGTTTATGAAAGAAGCCTTGAAAGAGGCTTCTAAATCTTATAAAAAAGAAGAAATTCCAGTTGGTGCAGTTATTGTAAAGAATGGAGAAATTATTGCTAGAGCTCATAATTTAAAAGAAACAAAACACGATCCTACTAATCATGCGGAGATTATAGCAATAAAAAAAGCATGTAAAAATCTTGGTACTTGGCGTTTAACAGGATGCACTATGTATGTAACATTGGAGCCTTGCTCTATGTGTACGGGTGCACTTATACTAAGTAGAATAAATAAAATAGTTATTGGAACTATGGACGAAAAAACTGGTGCTTGTGGGTCTGTTTTAAATTTGGATAAAGATTATAAGTTTAACCATTCTTTTGAAATTGAAACTGGTGTTTTAGAAACTGAATGTAAAGAACTTATACAAAAATTTTTTAAGGAATTACGAAATAAGAAAAAACAAAATCTATGATATTGGATATATTCCAGTATTATGGATTTTTATTTTATAAGTTTTAACAAATTTGACTTTAAGTAAATTTTAGTTAATTTGAATTTTATTACACAATGTGTTATACTTAGGGTATATAGTTTTATATGGAGGTAATATTTATGAGTAAAAAACAACATTTATTTAAAAGAAAAAAAGAGCCATCAGTTATAATAGAAAAATTACTTCCACCAGAAAGTTCTTTAATAACTGGTGATCAAACTCCTACACATATAGTAATTCACGAAACTTCACTTGGTACTGGAAGAAGTCCAGAAAATTATAATTTAACCCATTATGCCGATATGTTAAAAGAATATTCAAAAAATGGTAGAACTGTTGGATTTCATTACCTGGTTGGAGATAATGAAGTGTATCAATTTATTCCAGATACAAAATCTACAGACCATACAGGAACAGCATTTGGTAATCACAATAGTATAGGAATTGAAAGATTAATTTGTAAAGGTATTGACTACGAAAATGCTGTACATAATCAGGCAAAATTAGTTGCTACATTAATGTTAAAATATAATATTCCTATTCAAAATGTATACACTCACAAACAGATGCAAATGGAATATGGAAGCGAAAGAGTAAAGAGCACTCCTAAGCAATGTCCAGGAAGATTAATTTCAGGTTTTAGGGGTACTGTACAAGATTTTAAGCATGAAGTAGAAAGATGTTTTGAATATGGTTGGTTTTTTAAAGAACTTTTAACTCCAGAACAAATAAAAGAAATTCCTTTATTAATGAAAGTTGCAAAAGATGCTCAGATTAAAAAGGTTAATGAATTAAAAGAGTTAAGAAAAGGTAATAACATAAGTTTATCTACAGATAACTTTGATATTTCTAGATAAATTTAGCCCTAATATCTAGCTTAATATTATAATAAAAAGTAGCTTATTTAATTTTATAAATAGGCTACTTTACTTATTAATTCTAATTGCATCTTGTTTTCACTTATATAATTTTTGGTGTGCCAGAAGGGACTCGAACCCCCTACCTCTTCCTTAGGAGGGAAGCGCTCTATCCTGGTGAGCTACTGACACAGGTCTAGTTATTATAATAGCATTTTGTGCGGTTTCTGTCAATTATTTTGGACTCTTATTTACTTTTTAATTGAATTTACTTTTCCAATTACCTCTTATTTATTTTTTCTATGTTTTATGTTATAATATTTTTTAGTTTTATTTTAGGAGATTTTTGTTATGAAGCATATTTTGAGTTATACAAGAAGGGCTATTGAAGATTATAATATGATTGAAGATGGAGATAAAATTGCAGTTGCTTTGTCTGGTGGTAAGGATTCTATTACTTTGCTTAAGGCTCTTAAGAGTTTACAACATTTTTATCCAAAGAAGTTTGATTTAATTGCTATTAGTGTTAATCCTGACTTTGAGTTTTTTGATGCAGATTTTCTAAAGAAAACTTGTGAAGAAGTTGGTGTTCCTCTTTTTGTTGAGGAATATAATATTAGCAAGATTGTTTTTGAAGATAGAAAAGAAAAAAATCCTTGTTCTTTATGTGCTAATTTACGTAGAGGAATTTTAAATACTGCTGCTAAACGTGAAGGATGTACTAAGATTGCCCTTGGTCATAATTTGGATGATGTTTTAGAAACTTTTTTGATGAACTTATTTTTTGCCGGAAATATTTCTACTTTTTCTCCTGTTAGTTTTATGGACCGTTCTGGTATTACTCTTATTAGGCCTTTAATTTATGTTCCAGAAAAAGAGACTAAGCGTTTTGTTAGGAATTCTGGTACGGCTGTTATGCCTAAGGTTTGCCCTATGGATGGAAATTCTACAAGAGAATATGTTAAGCAATTAATTGTTACTCTTTCTTTGAAAAATAAACACGTTAAAGCAAATATTATGGGAGCAATTAAAAGAAATAATATAAGTGATTGGAAGGACACTACCAAATAGATAGTGTCCCTCCTTTTTTATTTTGCAAAGTTTAAAAATTCTGATAAATCTTGTAAGTCCTTTTCTGCTTGTTCTTCTGTGTTTGCTTTTATTCCTATATAGAATTTTATTTTTGGTTCTGTTCCAGATGGTCTTACACAACACCAAGCATCGTTTTCTAATTTATAATATAGTACGTTTGAATTTGGAAGTCCAGATTCTGTTACTTTTCCAGTTTCTAGATTTGTTGTTGTGTTTAGTTTGCAGTCTTTTACTTCTAATACTTTGTATTTACCAAATTGTGTTGGAGGATTTTTTCTCATATCTTCCATCATTTGTTTTATTTCTTCTGCTCCTGTTACGCCTTCTCTTGTAACTGATATTGTTTTTTCTTTATAATATCCATATTTTTTGTATATTTTGTTCATTTGATCCCAAAGTGTGTAACCTTTTTCTTTGTAATATGCCGCAGCTTCGCAAAGTGCCATTACTGCTGAGATTCCATCTTTATCTCTTGCATATGTTCCAATTAAACATCCATAGCTTTCTTCGAATCCAAACATATAAGTATTTTCTCCTGTTTGTTCAAATTTTCTTATTTGTTCTCCTATATATTTAAATCCTGTTAATACTTCTATTAGTTTTAGTTTGTATTCTCTTGCTATTGCTCCTGCTAAGTTAGAAGATACTATTGTTGTAACTAAAGCTCCATTTTCTGGTATTAGACCTCTTTCTTTTTTCTGAGATAGCTCGTATTCTGCTATTAATAATGCAGACATATTTCCTGAGAATGAATGATATTCTCCTGTTCTTGAGTCTTTTGAATATACTCCTAATCTATCTGCATCTGGGTCATTTGCAACTATTATGTCTGCATCTACTTTTTTTGCAAGTTCTAGTGCTAATTTAAATGCATTTGGGTCTTCTGGGTTTGGATAGCTTACTGTTGGAAAGTCTCCATTTGGTTGTTCTTGTTCTGGTACAACATGAACTTTTGTGAATCCTAATTCTTTTAGTATTCTTTGTACTGGAACATTTCCTGCTCCATGTAATGGAGTATATACTATGTTTACTTTATCCTGCATTCTTGTTATTGCTTCTTGATTTAGAACTAATGATTTTAATGTTGAAATATATGCATCATCTATTTCTTTACCAATTACATTATATAGGCCCTTATTTATAGCTTCTTCTTTTTCTATATTTTTTATTTCTCCAAAGTCTGCAATTTTGTTTACTTCTTCTATTATTCCTTTGTCGTGTGGTGGTACTATTTGTGCACCATCTTCCCAGTATACTTTATATCCATTGTATTTTGGCGGATTGTGGCTTGCTGTTATCATAATTCCAGCTATACAGTTTAGTTTTCTAACTGTAAATGATAGCTCTGGAACTGGTCTTAAGTTTTCGAATACATATGTTTTTATTCCATTGGCATTTAAACATAAAGCTGCAAAGTCGCTAAATTCTTTAGACATATGTCTTGAGTCGTATGATATTGCAACTGGCTTGTTTTCTGGGTTGTGCTCGTTTATATAGTTTGCAAGTCCTTGAGTTGCTTTTGTAACAGTATATTTGTTCATTCTGTTACTACCATTTCCAATTACTCCTCTTAATCCTGCTGTTCCAAATTCTAGGTCTTTGTAGAATCTATCTTGTATTTCTTCCTTGTTTTCTTTTATAGAATTTAATTCTTTTTTTGTTTCTTCGTCAATGGCTGAGTCATTTAGCCACGCTTCGTATTTTTCTAAATAATTCATTATGTTCCTCCTTAATATACATTTAATTTTATTTTTTACTTAATTAACTTATTATCTTATAAACGCAAAAAGCTTAAATTTTTAATGTAAACATACCAAAATTTAAGCTTTTTTTATTTTTATTTTATTTTATGAAATTCTTTGTATAATTTTCTTGCTGTTTCTGGACTGTCTACACCTTCTGCATTTTTTACAGGTGCAAATTCTTCTTCTCTTTTTACTCTTAATATTGCAATATCTTCTAATGACTCAAATGCATCAAATAAGAATGCTTCAAATTTATATGCATTTGGAGTGTCACTTGTTACAACATTTCCGTCTTTATCTAAATATTTTGCCTTTTTAAAAGCACTATGGTATGGTAAGTTGTTTTTACTTATTTCTTCTATTGCTTTAACGCTGAATAGATTACATAGTATATGAGATTCTCCATATACAAGATCTCCATTTTCGTTTGTAAGCTCTGCCATTTCTTTTGAAATTTCGCTATATTCTACAACACTTGGTTTTCCATTTCTTTTGCAGAATACTCCTACTTTTTCGTGAGGTCCTGCTTTTACAACGCTCTTTCCTGCAGCTAATACTTTTTTGTCTATAGCTAACCCTAATATAACTGGGTCTACCATATTTACTAGAACATTGTCTACTCCACCTATAAAAGCCCATTCTATTCCTCTTGTTTTCATATCGTATATAATGCCATTTTTCTTCATAGATAGGAATATTCCACCATGTCCATCTGCTGCTTTTTTTATTAGTCCATTTTCCCCAAGTAGAACTTTTCCTTGTGTGTCTATCATTGGAAGTTCTCCTTGTTTGAAGAATGTTATTTTCTCTTTTGGATATCCGAAGTAGCTATGTTCTTCAAAGAATTTTACTGTTGCATCATTGTTTTCGTTACTTGTCATTATATACCACATTACATATATTCCATATTTTTTCTCGGCATCTTTTAATGTGTCACATAAAATTTCGAATATTGGTTTGTGTGAATCTAGTCCTAAGTCGAATGTTCCTTTTGGGCCATTGTGTCCTAGTCTTGTTCCTTGGCCTCCAGCCATTGTAACTGCTGCAAGTTTTCCTTCTTTTATTGCTTTTAATCCAATTTCATTGTAATGTGCTAATTCTTCTTTAGACATAGCACTTTTATCTGTATATTCTATTGGTTCTATTTTAGAACTACCAAAATCTACTGTATTATTTACTTTTTTATATAATTCATTCACTTCATTAAAGTCTAATGTAAGTATTTCATCTAATAGTTTTACTTTGTTTTCTTTGCTTAGTTTTTCATATTGGCTTAGCAGATGTTCTTGCCCAAATTTTTTTAGTTTTTCCTCTGCTGCTAAATATTTTTCTTCCATCTTTTTCTCCTTTCAAAAAGCACTGCTTTTTGTATTTAATTTGCCCCTTTATATTATACTATTAGAATAAAATAGTCAATTATTTTTTTAAAATTTATTATAGTACTACACATTATATTTAAATAACGGCGTGATTAATATTTTCCACGCCGTTATTTTTTTTTAATTTGCCATTTTTATTTGTGTTATGTATTCGCTTTTTTCTTTTTCTCCTGCTGTATTTAATACTTTTTCGTGATTGTCTAATATTTCTTTTATATTTTCTCTTGATGTTTCGAAATTATAGCAGTCTATTACAGATATGTTTTTTTCTTCACTACTTATTAATTCTTCTAATATTTTATGCATTTTATCTATATATTCTATGCTTCCTGCAATTATTATTTCTTGATTTTGTATTGGTTTTATACTTATTTCTTCTGTTTTATTCCAATTTAGGGCTAAGATTTTTTCTTTATTGTTTAATTCTAATTTTTCTAGTAACATTTTCATTTCTACTTGTAAACTTTCTTCTAATATTGTGGTAATTTTAACTTTTTCATTAATTTTTTCATTTATATGTGGTAATAACATTGTTGCTAAATGGCAATTACTCACATAAAAGCTACAAACCTTTTTAATGTTTTTGTTAATATTCACCATAATTTTTCCCTCCATTTTCTTTCCTTATGGTAAATTTTACCAGTTTTTCATTTTTGTGTCAATATTATTACAATTAAATCGTGTTGCAAAATTCGACATTGTGTCCTGTTTTTATTGATATTTCTTTATTTTATTTTTTTGTTTTTCGTTTTTTTACATTTTTGTTACATTTTTATTTCTTTTTTATCGTTTTTTGTTTTTATTATTTTTTACCAGAAATGTATATTTTTTATTTTTTTAGTAAATACTTTTATTAAATATTTAGTATAATGAAGTTTTAGGAGGTTGTTTATGAAAACACTTTTTAATAAAAATTTGATTGGTAGAATTTTATTAGTATTAGTACTTCTTAGCATTTTTGTTCTTTTTTCTGCTTATTCATATGCAAATAGTGTTTCTTATGATATTGCAGATAGTGTTTTTAGATTACATGTTATTGCGAATAGTGATTCTGAAGAAGACCAAGCTTTAAAATATAAGGTTAGAGATGCCTTAATAGCATATATGAATTCTTTATGTGCAAATATTTCTTCTAAGGAAGATGCTATAAATATTTCAAAAGCTCATACTCAAGATTTTAAGGCTATTGCAGAAAATGTAATTTCTGAGAATGGTTATTCTTATCCAGTTAATGTAGAGATTGGCAATTTTAGTTTTCCTACTAAAATATATGGAGATGTTTCTTTACCTTCTGGAATGTATGATGCTTTAAGAGTAAAAATTGGCAGTGCAAGTGGTCAAAACTGGTGGTGTGTAATGTTTCCTCCCTTATGCTTTGTAGATGTTTCTTCTGGGATTGTTCCTGATGAGTCTAAAAATACTTTAAAGGATTCTATGAATAATGAAGATTATAATTTAATAACAAGTTCTGATGAGGATTCTGATATGCATTTTAAATTTAAATTGGTTGAGTTATTTGAAAATTTAAAAATGCAACTTGCACAAAATTAATTTGTTAAGAGAATATATAGTAAAAGGAGACTTTTGGGGTCTCTTTTTTATTTATTATTTTCTTTTCCTTTATGCTTGTGTATTTTTGTTGTTTTTGGTTGTATTTAGTTTGTTTTTGTGTTATATATATAGGTAGATTTTTTAACTTTAGGGGGTTTTGATTTTGGAAAAACTAGTAATAAATGGTCCTACACGTCTTTGTGGGGATGTAGATATAACTGGCGCCAAGAATGCAGCTGTTGCAATTATTCCAGCAACTCTTTTAATTGATGGCATTTGTACTTTAGAAAATGTACCTAATATTAGCGACGTTAAAATGTGTTGCTCTATTATGCAAAAATTAGGCGTTAAAATAGATTGGCTTTCTAAGCATTCTATTAGAATTGATACAAGAAATATTTCTTCTACTATTGCTCCATATGATATGACTAGTAAGTTTAGAGCTTCTTATTATTTGCTTGGAGCTCTTTTAAGCCGTTGTGGCAAAGCAGAAGTTGGACTTCCAGGTGGATGCAATTTAGGTGCAAGGCCTATAGATCAACATATTAAAGGTTTTGAGGCACTAGGTGCAAGCGTTAATGTTGCTCAAGGTAAAATTTCTGCTAAAGCAAATTGTTTAATTGGTACTTCTATTTATCTAGATACTGTTTCTGTTGGTGCTACTATTAATGTTATGCTTGCCTCTGTTTTAGCAGATGGAACTACTACTATAGATAATGCTGCAAAAGAACCACACGTTGTTGATGTTGCTAACTTTTTAAATACTATGGGAGCAGATATTCACGGTGCTGGTACAGATGTTATTAAGATTAATGGTGTAAAAAAATTATCTGGTAATGCTACGTATTCTATTGTTCCAGACCAAATTGAAGCTGGTACTTTTATGCTTGCAGCTATTGCTTCTAAAGGCGATGTAAAAATTCATAATTGTATTCCAAAGCATTTAGATTGTTTAACTGCAAAAATTTTGGAAATTGGTGGTAATGTTGAAGAAGATGGAGATACTTTAAGAGTTTGGTGTGACTCACGTCCTTCTAAGGCTAATATAAAAACTCTTCCATATCCAGGTTTTCCAACCGATTTACAACCTCAAATGGGTGTTGTTCTTTCTATTGCAGATGGAACTAGTATTATAAATGAAGGCATTTGGGATTCTCGTTTTCAATATACTGCTGAATTAAATAAAATGGGAGCAAATATTACAGCACAAGGCAAAACTGCTGTTTTTGAAGGTGTTGATTTATTAACTGGAGCTCCTGTACACGCCTCAGATTTAAGAGCTGGTGCTGCTTTAATTATTGCTGGAATTATTGCAAATGGTGAAACTGAACTTTATAATATTGAACATATTGATAGAGGATATGAAAATATTGAAGAAAAGTTTAGAAAATTAGGTGCACATATAGAGAGAGTTGTAGAAGAGTAGGTTTTGATTTATGTTAAAATTTTGTAGCTTATTTAGTGGAAGTACTGGAAATTGTTTATTTGTTGAGTCTGAGAACTCTAAAATTTTAATAGACGCTGGTGGAAGTGCAAAGAAAATTACCTCTGCACTTTCTCTTATTGGCGTTGCACCTGAGGAAATTGATGGAATTATCGTAACTCATGAGCATTCTGACCATGTTCAAAGTTTGGGAACTATGTCTAAGAAGTTTAATATTCCTGTTTTTGCAAATAAAGAAACTTGGAATGCTATGCCAGAACAAAAGGCTAAGATTTTAGATGATAATCAAATGTTTTTTTCTGTTGGAAATGAGTTTGAGATTAAGGATTTAAAAATCAATCCTTTTTCTATTCCTCATGATGCCGCAAATCCTTGCGGGTTTAATATTTTTAAGGATTCTAAAAAAATTAGTATTGCAACTGATTTAGGACACATTACACCAGACCTTATGCAACATTTAGAAAAAAGTTGTTTTTCTTTAATTGAGTCTAATTACGATTTAAATGTTTTAAAATATTCTAGATATCCTTATTCTTTAAAAGAACGTATTGCAGGACCTTTGGGTCATTTATCTAACGATACTTCTGGCAAGGTAATTTCTAAGCTTGCAGATAGTGGATTAAAACATGTTTTGCTTGGTCATTTGAGTAAGGAAAATAATTTTCCAGAACTTGCTTATAAGACTGTTGCAGAAGAAGTTTTAACAAATAGAAATAATGAGTCTGATATTAGAATTGGCGTTGCAAGAAGAGATGCTTCAAGTGATGTTATTGATATTGCATAATTTGTTTATGAGAGGGTTTGTTATGTTACATATTAATGTTGTTTGCGTTGGAAAAATTAAAGAAAGCTTTTTTAGAGATGCTATTTCTGAATACTCTAAAAGGCTTTCTAGATTTTGTAATTTAAATATTGTTGAGCTTGCTGATGAAAAAATTCCAGATAATGCAAGTGATTCTGTTGTTTTAGACATTAAAGAAAAAGAGGGGTTAAATATAATTAATCATTTAAGAAAGGACAGCTATGTAATTGCATTAGATTTAAAAGGAAAAGAATTTGATTCTGTTGAGTTTTCTAAAAAGATTTCTGATATTTCTTTTAGTCATAGTGATATTACTTTTATTATTGGAGGAAGTTTAGGCTTAAGTTCATCTGTTCTTAATGTATGTAATGCTTCTATATGTTTTTCTAAAATGACTTTTCCTCATCAATTAATTAGAATTTTTTTACTGGAACAAATTTATAGAGGATTTAAAATTGCAAATAACGAGACCTATCATAAATAATTCCATACAATAGCAGATGTTATCATTCCGGCTAAGTCTGCAAGTAATGCTGCAATTAAAACGAATCTAATTTTTTTAATTCCTACAGAACTTGTATATACTGCTATTGTATAAAATGTGGTTTCTGTTGACCCCATTATTGTAGATGTAATTAATCCTATTTTGCTGTCTACTCCGTATGTTTTCATTATATTCGTTGCTATTGCAAGTGATGCACTACCTGAAATTGGTCTTAATATTGCAAGTGGAATTACTTCGCTAGGGAAACCAATTTTAGATGTAATTCCAGATAACAACACTGTTATTATGTTTAATATTCCAGAGCTTCTTAGCGCTCCTATCGCTAAAAATAGCCCCAAAAGAGTTGGAAATATTTTTATAACAATTGTCATACCTTCTTTTACACCTTCTACAAAAATGTCGTAGATTTTTTTCTTATCTATTAAGCCAAAAATTACAATTATTACTAAAATTAATGGAACTGCAAGTTCTGTTATAAAATTTATTATTTTCATTTTTTATTGCATTCCTCCTTATTAGTTTTTCTAGTCTTTTCTCCATTTTTTTATTAATATTTTTGTTGCAATAATTCCAGTAATATCTGCTACTATTGTTGCTATCCAAACTGCTACAATTATTTTTGTTGGTGCTACAGAATTTAAAGACATTCTTATTGCAATTACTGTTGATGGAATTATTTGAAGTGATGCTGTATTTAGTACTATGAACATAGCCATATTGTCTGTTACTGTATCTTTATTTGGATTTTTTTCTTGCATTGTTTTCATTGCTTTTATTCCGAAGTGGAGTTGCTGCATTTCCAATTCCTAATAAATTTGCAATTATATTTATTGTAATTTCTTTGTATTCTTTATCTTCTTTTTTCATTTTTGGAAATAATATTTTCATAATTGGCTGTATTAATTTTACAAGTTTTTTCATTAGGCTTGTTTCTTGTACTATTTTCATTAATCCATTCCATAAACACATAGTTCCAAATAATTTGATAGTTAAATCCACAGCTTCTACACAAGATGTGAATATTGAGTTGTTTAAATTATTTATATTATTAGTAAATATTGCAAATAGAAATGATATTATAATAAAAAATGGCCAAATACTGTTTAACATATTTAATCACATTCCTTTATTAACGTATAAGTTTATTTTTGAATTTATAATATTTTTTTAAAAAATTTTTATAGGGTTTTTGTTTTGGTTATTCTATAATTATTCTTGTGTTTATTTTTTATTCATTTCTTTTTATTTACATTAAGTAATTATTACAATTTCAATATTTTGTTTTATTTTTAAGATTTTTCAAAAGTAAAAATTTGTAAATTTTGTTTTGATTTTTCTTGTATTTTATATGCAATTGTGATATCATAGTTGTAGATTTGTGTCGAATTTTGTTATAAAAAGGGAGGATATATAATGAAATCAACTGGTATAGTTAGACGTATGGACGAATTAGGCAGAGTTGTTATTCCAATTGAGTTAAGAAACAAGCTTAAGATCGTTGAAAAGGATCCAATGGAAATTTTTGTTGATGGATCTTCTATAGTGCTAAAAAAATTCGAAGAAAATTGTGTATTCTGCGGAAGTACAAAAAATGTTATAGATTATAAAGGCAAATTAATTTGTGAAAAATGTATGAGGAACATTTCTGCTATGAACGCAAATGCTAAAGAATAAAATTTAAAAATAAGATTTGAACTAATTTTAGCTCAAATCTTATTTTTTATATAAATTGTTTGTATATTACATCTTTTGGTACATTATTATTTTTTGCTATTGTTTTTATTATATCTTTTTTGCTAAGGCCTTGTTTTTCGTAATATGTATATTGTTCTTCTATTGTTTTTTTACTTATCTCCTCTATTTCCAATTCTTTTTCGGTTTTTGAATGAACTTCAAACATTACTATAAATTCGCCCTTTATTTCTCCCATTTTTTCTAATACTCCTTCTATTGTTCCTCTATAAAATGTTTCGTGTATTTTCGTAAGTTCTTTTGCAACGACTATGTTAATATTTCCAAATATTTCTTTTAATTCTTTTAATGTTTTTTCTAGTCTGTGTGGGGCTTCGTAAAATATTATGGTTTTATTTTGTTTTTTTATGTCGTCCATTTTTTCTTTTCTTAACTTTTTATCTAATGGAAGAAATCCATAAAAGCTAAATTCTTTTGTATTTAACCCAGACGTTATTAGTGCATTTATTAATGCACACGCACCAGGAATTGGAATTACTTCTATGTTATTTTTTATTGCTTCTTTTACAATTTCTTCTCCAGGGTCGGATATACCTGGAGTGCCTGCATCTGTAATTAGACCTATGTTTTTGCCTTCTTTTAAAAGATTTAATAATACTTCTGTTTTTGTGTCTTCATTATGCCTATGATAACTTATCATTGGTTTTGATATTTCTAAATGATTTAACAATTTTAAAGAATGCCTTGTGTCTTCTGCTGCAATTATATCTACTTCGTTTAAAATTTTTACAGCTCTATATGTTATATCTTCTAAGTTTCCAATTGGAGTTGCAATTAAATATATTTTTCCATTCATTCTATGCTCCTATTTAGTCGTTATAAATTTCTTTAATATCATTTGTATAACTGCCATCTTCTTCGTATATTATTAGAGATCTATCTATTGTTGTAAATTTATTTCCCCCTTTTACTCCTTTTACCAATATAAGTGATGCATCTTTTTCTTTACGGGGATATACAATTCTTAGTTCTTTAGGTTCTATTTTGTTTTCACGCATTATTGTTATTATGTCTACTATTCTTTCTGGTTTATGCACTATATAAAATTCACCTTTGTGTTTTAAAAGACCTGCTGCAACTTTTATAAAATCTGCTAAAGTCGCAGTTATTTCGTGTCTCGATATTAATTTTTTTGAGCTTTCATTTATTATTCCTGTTCCAGCCTCTTTATATGGTGGATTTGTAACTACAACATCATATTTATTTTTTTCTAATATTTTTTTTGGAAATATATCGTTTATATCACAATTTATTATTTGAAATCTATCTTCCAAATTATTTAGCCTTATACTTTTCCTTGCCATATGCACAACTTCTGGTTGCACCTCTATTCCTATTACTTGTTTTAAATATGTTTTTCCACATAAAAGTGTTCCTATTATGCCTGTCCCAGTTCCTAAATCCACAACTGTAGCATCATTTTTGATATTTTTTGCAAAATCTGAAAGTATTACACTATCTATTCCAAAACAAAATCCTGTTTCATCTTGTATTATTTTTAGTCCTTTGTATTGTAAGTCATCTATTCTTTCGTTTTTATTTAGTTCTATATTTCTTTCCATAATTAATTTTCTTTCCTTTTTATTGGTACAAATCTTATTGGTGTATTTTTATTATATCTAAAAAATTTAATTAGAAAATAATTAAATTTTGATTATATTTCTTTAACATTTTATTCCACACTTTAGTATTATATATTAAAAGTAAAATTATGTAAATACTAGGAGTTAAAAATGAATAAATATAATTGCTATAATTTTAATAATTGTTATCCAAAGCCAAACAAAATTCCTCCCTGCTCTAATATATGTAATAATAACCTCATTTGCTCTTTATACTGTGTTGAACATTTTTTGTGTACTTTTAATAAAACTTGCAATTTATGCTCTTTTATAAAATTTTTTAGATAACTATAATTATTAATAGAAAATAATACAGTTGTAAAAAAAATATTCTTCGTCAAAACATCTTCAAACTCATTATAAAATTATAGATTATCAATTTTAAATGAGTTATTTGAGTTATTGACTCGAATATTCTTTTTCCAATGTATTATTTTCATAGTTCACTTTTCTAATTTAATTTTAGTTACTCGTTTCTTACGTATGTATCTTTTAAGTTATCTTTTTCTTCCCCATTTATCAAAACTTTTATGCTGTTTACTTCTGTTAGTTCTGTTAAAGTTTTTACTAGGCATTTCATTGCATCTTGGCTATTTTCACTATTTAAAAATTCTTCTGAAAAGTTTAACGTTAGCGTTTCTCCTTTTAATTCTGTTCCTAATAGTTGTGTTCTTTCTGGAATTGTTTTACTATGGTTTTCGTTTTTTGGTCCTTCTATTAATAAGTTTACTAGTGTTTTATATGGCTCTTTTACCATTTCTTTTACGTCTATTAATCTTGCTTCTGGCTCAATTTCATTTGTATTTTTGTTTAAAAAATATAAAGATACCATTGTTTGCCTTACCTGTTGTTCCGATATTTCTTCTTGTGGTTCGTATTCTTCCTGTTTTGTATTATTCTTTTTATTTATTACTATGTAAATTATCCCTCCAATTAGAATTAAAATTACTATTATAATAATTAGTCTTTTTTTATTATTCATATTTATTTTTTCCTCCTTTTAGGCACAGTTTTCTTTAATAATGCTTTGGTATAACTTAGTATTATTTTTAATTTGTACTGTACTTTTTTATTTGTTTTATGTGTATTCACACAAAATGCACATTAGAACTGTTTTGTCCCATTTTTTACTAGTTTTCATTGCTTTTTTTATTTGACAAATTTCGATTTTCCGTATAAAATGTGGGTGATTTATTTTAATTTTGATATTAAGGAGTTTTATATATATGAATAAACTATTACACGTTGGATTAGATGTAGGTTCTACTACTGTAAAAATTGTAGTAATGGATGAAGATTTAAATACTTTATATACTAATTATACCAGACATTATTCTGACACAAAAAATACTGTTTGTATGGTTTTGGAGGATTTAGCCAAACGCTATCCAGATTGCAGTTTTACAATTGCTTTAACAGGCTCTGGTGCAATGTCTGCTGCTAATTTTTTGGATGTTCCTTTTATACAAGAAGTTGTTGCTTGTAAGAGAGCTGTTGAAAAATATATTCCAAAAACAGACGTTGTTATTGAACTTGGTGGAGAGGATGCAAAAATTATTTATTTTGGCAAGTCTATAGAACAGCGTATGAATGGTACTTGTGCTGGTGGTACTGGTGCTTTTATAGACCAAATGGCGTCTTTGTTAAATACTGATACTTCTGGTTTAAATGAACTTGCAAAAAATCATTCTATTATTTACCCTATTGCTTCTCGTTGTGGAGTTTTTGCAAAAACTGATGTACAACCTCTAATAAACGAAGGTGCTGCAAAGGAAGACATCGCTGCTTCTATTTTCCAGGCAGTTGTTAACCAAACAATTAGCGGTCTTGCTTGCGGAAGGCCTATTCGCGGACATATCGCCTTTTTAGGTGGTCCATTAAATTATTTATCTGAATTAAGAAATAGATTTATAGAAACTTTACATTTATCTGATGATGAAATTATTGTTCCAGACGAAGCACATTTGCTAGTTGCAAGAGGTGCTGCATTAGATTCTATGAATGCACATTCTATTTCATCTGAAAAGCTTAAGGCTAAAATTGAGGTTTTAAAAAATTCTAAAGATACAACAACCAATCCTTTAAAGCCTTTATTTGTAACAGATAGTGAATACGAAGAATTTAAAAATCGTCATTCTAAAGATGTTGTTGAAAAAGGCGATTTGTTAAATTACAAAGGCGATTGCTTTGTTGGAATTGATGCAGGTTCTACTACAACTAAGTTGGTTGTTACAGACAATAATGGACGTTTGTTATATTCTTTATATGCTAATAATGAGGGTAATCCTTTAAAAAGTGTTATGAATATGCTAAAGCAATTATACTCTGTAATTCCAAGCTCTGCTGTTATTAGATGCAGTGGTGTTACAGGTTATGGAGAAGCTTTAATAAAAACTGCTTTAAATGTAGATTTAAATGAGATTGAAACTATTGCTCATTATACCGCCGCTAAAAAATTTATGCAAAATGTTACAAGTATTGTAGACATTGGTGGTCAAGATATGAAATATATTAAGTTAAAAAATAATACTATTGATAATATTATGCTTAATGAAGCTTGTTCTTCAGGTTGTGGTTCTTTTATAGAAACTTTTGCAAAGAGCCTAGGGCTTACTATTAGTCAGTTTGTAGACTCTGCAATTGAAGCTAGAAATCCTGTAGATTTGGGCTCTAGATGTACTGTTTTTATGAACTCTAAAATTAAACAAGCACAAAAAGAGGGTTATAGTGTTGGAGATATTTCTGCTGGACTTTCTTATTCGGTTATAAAAAATGCTCTTCAAAAGGTTATGAAGATTAGAGATGTAAGGGTTTTGGGCGATAATATTGTTGTTCAAGGTGGTACTTTTTACAATGATGCTGTATTACGTGCTTTTGAACTTCTTACAGGTAAAAATGTTGTAAGACCAGATATTGCAGGACTTATGGGTGCATATGGTGTTGCACTACTTGCTCAAGAACAATTCGAAGCAAATAAGGATATGGAATACAAATCTACTATTGCTTCTTTAAAAGATATTGATAACTTAAAAATTGATACTTCTCATATTCGTTGTAATGGCTGTGAAAATCATTGTTTACTTACAATTAATAAATTTAGCAATGGTACTAAACATATTTCTGGAAATAGATGCGAAAAAGGTGCAGGAATTGTTTCTGGCAACAAGGACTTACCAAATTTAGTTAAGTATAAATATCAAAGAATTTTTAATTATACTCCTTTAGAAGAAAAAGATGCACCTCGTGGTACTATTGGTATCCCTAGGGTTTTGAATATGTATGAGGATTATCCTTTCTGGTTTACTTTCTTAACCAGGTTAGGATTTAGAGTTATAGTTTCTGAAAATAGTAATAGAAAAACTTACGAAAAAGGAATGGAATCTATGCCTTCTGAGTCTGTTTGCTATCCCGCAAAGCTTTCTCATGGTCATATTATTAGCTTATTAAAACAAGGAATAAAAACTATTTTCTATCCTTGTATTCCATACTCTAGAAAAGAATATGAAAAAGCAGATAATCATTATAATTGTCCTATTGTAATTTCTTACTCTGAGGTTTTAAAGAATAATGTTGAAGAATTAAAAGACCCAAGTGTTACATTCTTAAATCCGTTCTTGCCTTTAGATGTAAAGACTTTACCAGAAACTATTTTAGGATTACCTGAATTTGAAAAATATAAATTTACTAAAAAAGAGTTAGTTGCAGCTGCAAAAGAGGCAGAAGAAGAATACCAAAGATGCAGACGTGATATTCACGAAGAAGGAAAACGTGCTGTGCAATATCTGGAGGAAAACAATTTAAAAGGTATTGTGCTTGCTGGCCGTCCTTACCACGTTGACCCAGAAATTAACCACGGTATTGATACTTTAATTACCAGTCTTGGTTTAGCTGTAATTACTGGTGATAGCATAGCAAATGAAGTTGTTCCAAAGGCTCCTTTAAGAGTTGTTAATCAGTGGGTTTACCACGCAAGATTATATGCAGCAGCAGATTTTGTTGGTAAACACGATAATTTGGAACTTGTTCAATTAAACTCTTTTGGTTGCGGTGTTGATGCTGTAACAACAGACCAAGTTGAGGAAATTCTTTCTAGCTATGATAAAATGTATACTTTAATAAAAATAGACGAAGTAAACAATTTAGGTGCTGTAAGAATTCGTATTCGTTCTCTTTTAGCAAGTATGAATAAACGAGAAAAAGACAACATCAAAGCTCGTGGAGATGGAGATTATACTGCTAAAAAGAAAATATTTACTAAAGATATGAAAGATTACACTATTTTAATTCCTCAAATGGCTCCTATTCATTTCGAGCTAATTGAGTCTGCCGTAAGAGCTTGCGGTTATAATGCTGTACTTTTAAAAGATTGCTCTGAGCATACAGTAGAAACTGGTTTAAAATATGTAAATAACGATGCTTGTTATCCTTCTATTTTAGTAACAGGTCAAATGATAGAAGCATTAGAATCTGGAAAATATGATATTAATAAAACAGCGTTAATAATGTCTCAAACTGGTGGAGGATGTAGAGCTACAAACTATATCGGATTTATTCGTAAGGCTTTAAAGGATTCGGGATTTGCAAATGTTCCAGTAATTTCATTTAATGTTGTTGGAATGGAAAAAATGCCTGGATTTAAGATTACTCCAAAACTAGTTGAAGGATTACTAAAAACCGTTGTTTATGGAGATTTGTTACAAAAAATGTTAACAAAAAATAGAGCATATGAAATACATAAAGGTGAAACTCAAAAACTATTTGATGAATGGATGGAAAAATGTAAAGCTTTAGTTGCTCATTCTTCTCTTTCTGAGTTTAAAAAGAGTATTTATGATATTGTAGAAGATTTTGAAAAAATTGAATTAGATACTTCTATTGTAAAACCTAAAGTTGGAATTGTTGGCGAAGTTTTAATTAAATATCATCCTTTTGGAAATAATTTTGTTGCAGAAAAATTGGAAGCAGAAGGTGCAGAAGTTATATTACCAGACTTTATGGGATTTGTTAAATTTATGGCAACACATAAAATTACTTTTAATACTCTAATAAAAACAGATAAATATAAATCAAAAATATTTAGAGCAGCTATAAAATTAATAGATATTTTGGAAAAAGATGAAAGAATTGCTCTTGCAAATTCTAAGAAAGGCTATTTACAACCTTGTGATATTTGGGAACTAGAAGGTAAAGTAAAAGATGTGCTTTCAATCGGTAACCAAACTGGTGAAGGATGGTTTTTAACAGCAGAAATGATTGAATATATTGAACACGGTATTCCAAACATTGTGTGTGTTCAACCATTTGCTTGTCTTCCTAACCACGTTGTTGGAAAAGGCGTAATAAAAACCATAAGAAATAAATTCCCTTATGCGAATATTTCTCCCGTAGATTACGATCCTGGTGCGAGTGAGGCTAACCAAACAAATAGAATTAAATTATTAATGGCTGTTGCTAAAGATAACTTAAAAGCACAAGAAAATGAAAAAATTGCATTGGAAAGTGAAAATTTAAAAAGTGAGATAAAAGACATAAAAAAGCAAATAAAAAAATAATAGAAAAAACGGTTCTTAGCTAGTGCTAATTGAACCGCTTTTTATTTATGTGATTTTATTTTATATCCTTATATTCATTTTTCTTTTTATTTAAATATATTGCTATTATGACAAATGCAAAAATTGCTAATACAATAAAATAATTTACACCTGTTTGTGGAATTGGTTTCTTTGCTGTTGTACTATCATTGTTTGTTTTATTGCTATTTGAAGTATTTGTATTATTATTTTTGTTGTCATTTGCAGTATTTGTATTGTTGTTTTTATTATTATTTGAATTATTTGCATTATTGTCTTTATTTGTGTTATTATTGTTTGAATTGTTATCTTTTGCATTTGTTACAGTTACTGTACAAGTTGCTTTTTTATTTCCATCTTCTGATACAGCAGTTATTATTGCAGAACCTTCTTTTTTAGCCGTTATATTTCCTGCATTATCAACAGTTACAACACTTTCATCACTAGAAGTCCATTTCACTATTCTATTTGTTGCAGTTATAGGATTGTATGTTACAGTGATTTTTTTTGTCTTTCCTACTTCAATTTCTACTGTTTTTGGTAAGCTTATACTTTCTAGCGCAACTTCGTCTTCTAAGTTATCTACAAATATACATCCATATACATCTTTTATATTATTTCCTGAAAAATATAACCACATATAATATAAACCACTGTCTGGTACTGATATTGTACTTTGAGGTCTTCCCTCTCCTCCTGCTGCATCATCGAGAATATCAGCATTACTCCAATATGCAAATTTGTTCCAATTAGATGTTTTAGGTTTACTTGCAATACTATTTTCTAGAGTTGTAAAATCACCATTTTCTTTTTTTATTTTTTTATATTCATTTATTAAATTTTGGTCTGTTATTTTTTCATATTGATAATATGCCCTACTATTACGTTCACTTCTAATATAAACATTTATTGTATTTGAAGTACTAAGCTCTTGTCCATTTTTTATAGAAGAATAATTACTTACTCTTAATAATGGCATTTTTAAATCCACTTCATAATTTTCAATAATTGTTTTCTCTGAATCACATTCTCTTATAGTTATATATCCATTATCTGTTGC
Source organism: uncultured Clostridia bacterium (assembly GCA_934122035.1). Lineage (GTDB taxonomy): Bacteria > Bacillota > Clostridia > TANB77 > CAG-508 > CAG-245. Next base: position 56,334 of record CAKOVP010000003.1, read on the forward strand.
ATCAATTACTTTTTTTAAATCTGATGTTCCATAATTCACATTTAATACAGCACTATTAGCAGTATAATCTGTTATTTTATGCCATTTTTCAATGTCTGCAGCCTTTGTTGCTTTTAGTCCAAATTCATATTCTTTTGTTTTATCTAAGGTTAAGCCTTTAAAAGTAAATTTCATACCAACGCTAGATACAATTTCTCTTGTAACGGTTACATTTTCAGCATTTACTATTATTGGCATTAATGATATGATTAGTGCTATCATTAAAAATATTATAGATATTTTTTTTATATTCCTCATTCTCTTTTCCTCTCTTTTCTCTTTATAGTATCTTTTACATTTTTTCATTATAAGCTGTTTTTAATTTGTAGCAAACCTAATTATATTTTTGCTTTGTTTGTTCCTATCATAATTTTACTTTCATTTGTAGTAATATTTTCTAATTCTCTTTTATTTGAACTTTTCCCTACATTTATTTCTTGTTGTATTAAATATTTCAACTGTAATAATCCCCATTTTTCATTAGTTCATAAGGGTATATTCATTGGTTTACTAAAGTTTCATTTACAGCTCCTTAGTTTTCTTTAATAAATCACATAACTATTCCTCCTATTTTATCTTTTATATATTTTATATCATTGTAAAATAAAAAAGTAAAGAGTTTTTTTTAAGTTTTCTAATATTCCTTAAATTTAAAAGTAAATTCCAGTAATGGATTAACAAGAATTTAGTTTTGGAATATTTCATGATATAATTATA
>CAKOVP010000004.1 GCA_934122035.1 uncultured Clostridia bacterium
AAATCTATTAATCTTATTTTTTTAGAAGTATTTTCATTATCAAAATCTTTACCATAAGAAGCAACATGTATTCCTGTAATTACAACTTCTTTTATGTTTTCTTTTACAATCTTTTCAATTTCAGAAACAACACTTTCAATCTTTCTACTTCTTATTCTTCCTCTTGCATATGGAATTATACAGTATGAGCAAAACATATTACATCCATCTTGAACTTTTACAACTGCTCTATTTTTTTCCGTATATGTAACATCACCAAAGTCTAAAAATTCTTTCTGTTTTGATACATCATCTATTTCCGCTTCTTGATTTCTTTTTTCCTGTTCGGCCATTTCTTTTATATATTTTTCCACAATTTGTACAATTTCATTTTTCTCATTTATACCTAAAATTATATCTATTTCTGGAATTTGCTCTAATTCATTTTTGGCAACTTGTGCATAACAGCCACACACAACTAAAACAGCAATAGGATTAATTTCTTTAACTCTTCTAAGCATCTGCCTAGATTTTCTTTCTGCCATATTGGTAACAGTACACGTATTTATTACATAGATGTCTGCTTTTTGTGTATTTTCGACTATTTCATAATTATTTTTTATAAATTGCTGTTCCATAGCATTTGTTTCATATTGGTTTACTTTACATCCCAACGTATAAAATGCAACTGTTTTATTCATTTAAAGTTCATTCCTTACAATATATTTAGGTTTTATTTTGTCTCCTATAGACGTTAAATCTCATTAAAATATTATACATAAAATTTAATTACCTGTCTATTTTAGCACGTTTCGGCTAAATTAGCAATAACAAATGGTTCTTCCTGCAATATTTTATTTATTTTTGGAAATTAGTATTACTTTCCTAATAAAAAAAAGAATAAGCGGTGCTTATTATAGCACCGCTTACTTAAAAGGGCCTAAGAACTTATGCTGGAACCTTCATCCATACGCTCCAGCCACTCTCTTCCGGAAGTGCTTTGTAAAGCATTCCAGGGAAACGTTCGGTAAAAAACGAGATCATGTTGAGTGCCTTCATTTCTGTAAGAGCACTGCCAATCCCAGTCTTCTCCTGGGTTTCAGAGGTGGGGGTTGCAGGAAGAATTTTCTCCCATCCGTTCTTTTTTGCTTCGTCAATGTTGTTAGGCATTGGACTAAAGCCTCCTTTAAAAATTATTTATCCTAACGGACATAAAAACATTATAGCATATTTTCTCTTATTTTTCAAGTATTGCGTCGGACAACCGTTCGACACAATCTGACATTTTTTTACATTTTATTTATTTATATTCTTTTTTATTTTTTGTCTTACATATTCATAAAGCATTATTCCTGTTGCAACAGATGCGTTTAAGCTTTCTGTTTTACCAAACATTGGTATTTTTACTTTACTATCTGCCATTTGCTGTACTTCTTTTGTTACTCCATTTGCTTCGTTTCCAATTACTATTATTTTTTTATTATAGTCTATATCATAAATACTGTTTTCTGTATCTAGTGATGTTGCAACTACTTTAAATTTGTTTTTTTTAGCCTCTTTTAATGTATTTACTAATGAATTTGTTTCTATTATTTTTATTCTTAATATTGCTCCCATTGTAGACCTTACAACTTTTGGATTATATGCATCTGCAGTATTTTTTGTAACTATAATTTGTTTTAAATTTATACTATCTGCAGTTCTTAATATTGTTCCCAAATTTCCTGGATCTTGAATTCCATCTAATGCAAGTATTAAGTCTGCTTTATAATCTATTTCTTCTTTATTTGGCTTTTTTATTATAGCTAAAATTCCTTGTGGAGCAACAACATCTGTTAAAATTTCAAATACTTTTTTGCTAACATAAATGCAATTATATTTTGCAATAGCATACATTAACTTTTGAGGAATTGCAGCAGAAGTTGTGCAATCTTCACAAATTACTATTTTTTCAATTTGGGCATTTTCTTCTATTGCCTCTTCTATAACCTTTATTCCCTCTATTACATAAACTCCCGCTTCATCTCTGTACTTTTTTTCTTTTAGCTTTTTTATTTGCTTTACAATTTCATTATCTTTACTTGTTATTACTTGCATTATCAACATTCCTTCCTCTAACAACAAATTCAAAAAATATTATGCATAATAAGCTTTAATTACTATAAGATTTTAATTTAAAGCATTACTCTTAGCATCCGCTATATTACTTTGCAATATTTTCACTTGAACCAATTGTAATTAACATCTCTTTTATTTTTTCTATGATTTCTTTTTCGTCTTTACTATTTACTCTTAATGTTATGTATGGTTCTACTCCTGCAGAGAATCTTAAGTCTAGTCCATATTTTGAAACCAGTGCTTTTACTGTATTTTCATCAACTTTTATGTTTTCTCTATCTAAATTTAATACTATAGATTTTTCTTTTTGAGTTACCTTTATAACAGCTGCTTTTCTTGCAAGTATTTTTATTCTTGCAATTTCAATTAAATTTTCAACTTCTTCTGGCATACTTCCATATCTATCTATTATTTCGTCTATTACATCTTCTATATCTTTATTTGTTCTGCATAGAGCAATATCTTGATATATTTCTATTTTTTGAGAACTATCTTCTATGTAGCTATCTGGAATATAGCTAGAAAGATTAATTTCAATTTGAACTTCTTGTTCTTGTTTAACTTCAATTCCTTGCATTTCTTTAACAACTTCATCTAATAGTTTGCAGTAAGTATCATATCCAACCTGTTCCATATGTCCAGACTGAATTTCTCCAAGCATACTTCCTGCTCCTCTTATTTCTAAGTCTCTCATTGCAATTTTAAAACCAGAACCAAATTCTGTAAATTCTTTTATTGCTTTTAATCTTTTATCTGCAATTTCTGATAATAGTTTATCCCTTCTATAGGTAATATATGCATAACCTTGTCTATCTGATCTACCAACTCTTCCTCTTATTTGATAAAGCTGTGCTAGTCCTAATCTATCTGCATTTTCTACGATTATTGTATTTGCATTTGGAATGTCTATTCCAGATTCTAATATTGTTGTACAAACTAGTACGTCTATTTTATGCTCTATAAATTCTTGCATTATACTTTCTATTTGAGCACCTGTCATTTTGCCATGTGCAAAGTCTACTTTTGCCTCTGGAACTAATTTTGATATTTCATCTGCTTTTTTTATTATTTGTTCTACGTTATTAAATAGATAAAATACTTGACCTTTTCTTTCTAATTCTTTTGTTATAGCTTCTTTTATAACTTCTTTATCGTATTCTAATACATAAGTCTGAACAGGCTTTCTATTTTGTGGTGGTTCATAAATAACAGACATATCTCTTACGCCAACAATAGACATATGCAATGTTCTTGGTATTGGAGTTGCTGTCATTGTTAGTACATCTATATTTTCTTTTAATTTTTTAATTTTTTCTTTGTCTTTAACGCCAAATCTATGTTCTTCGTCTATTATTAAAAGTCCTAAGTCTTTAAACTCCACATCTTTACTAAGTAATCTGTGTGTTCCAACTACAACATCTACTTCACCAAGTTTTAGTTTTCTTACAACTTCTTCTTGCTCTTTTTTTGTTCTAAATCTATTTAGTAATTCTACTTTAATTGCAAAACCTTCCATTCTAGATTTAAATTCTTCATATTGTTGATTTGCAAGTATTGTTGTTGGTACCAAATATGCAACCTGCTTTTGGTCCATTACTGCCTTAAAAGCAGCTCTTATTGCAACTTCGGTTTTTCCATAACCAACATCACCACAAAGTAGTCTGTCCATTGGTTTATCTGATTCCATATCTTTTTTTACTTCTGAAATACATCTTAATTGGTCATCTGTTTCCTGATATGGAAAATTGTCTTCAAATTGTTTTTGCCAAGGTGTATCTTTAGAAAACATAAAGCCTTTTGCTTTTTGTCTTCTTGCATATAATTCTATTAAATCTCTTGCAACTTCTTTTAAGTTCGATTTAACTCTTGCTTTTGTGTTTTCCCATTCTTTGCTTCCAAGTCTATTTAGCTTTGGCTCACCTTCTCCTCCACCAACAAACTTTCTAATGTTGTCTAACATATCTGTTGGCACATATAAAACATCATCATTTTTGTATTTTACTTTTATATAGTCTTTGGTTATTCCATCTGCCGTTGTTATAGTATTTACACCAATATAAATTCCTATACCTTGTGTTTTATGAACAACATAATCTCCTGCTCGTAAGTCTGCAAATACTACTTTTTCACCTTGCTTAAAAGCATCTGAATTTTTCTTCTTTTTAACTTCTCCATTTATAAAATCTTCGCCAGTAATTACTAATGTATTTAGTTCAAAATCTTCAAATCCAGAAGATAGACTTCCATTGGAAATTATTACTATTCCCTTTTCTAAATTTTCTTCTATGGAACTTTGGTAAATTTTTTCTTCTGGTTCTTCTAATTTTTCTATATACTTATACTTAATTTCTTCTGGTTCTAGTAGGTCTTCTATTTTTTTAGCACCCTGCTCATTTCCAGAAAGTATGATTATTTTTTTCTTTTCTTCTTGTGCTTTTTTTATTTCTGTTGTAAGTAAGTTTAGTTCACTTTTAAAGAAATGCACATCTCTATATTTAAAATTAAACACGTTATTAGAAGATTTTATATTACTTGTTTCTTTTAATAAATCTGTTTCATATAAATATACTTTTTGTCTGTTTATATCTTCTATTTTTATTTGATCAATATTTTTTATTGAGTCTGGAACTATTCTGCCTTTATCTAGTAGATTTTCTATTAAATTATTATTGTCTCTTATTATATTTTCTTGTCTTGCATTTACTTTATCTATATCATCTATTAATAGCAAATATTGACCGTCTAAGTAATCTATAAATGTGTTTTGATTTTTATAAAATATATTAAAATACTTGTCTATTTTACTAATATAATCTCCAGATTTAATTAGTTCTATGTCTTCTCTTATGTTTTTTTGATTTTCTTCATCCAAAACTTTTGATAGTACATTTTTTTCTATTTTATCGCAAATTTCTTCTATGTTTTGCGTAACTATTAGCTCATGAGATGGGTATACTGTTACTTCTTCTAACATTTTTATTGTTCTTTGAGATGTTATGCTAAAGCTTCTTACAGAATCTACTTCGTCTCCCCAAAACTCGATTCTTATGCCTTGTGTTTTAGTAGTTCCAATGTCTAGTATTCCACCTCTTATTGCAAATTGACCTTTTCCATCTACAATTTCCGATCTTTCATAGCCTAAATTTACTAATGCTTTTTTTAAACTTTCTTGGTCAAAGTTTTTTCCAACTTTAAATTCCAATACTGTATTGTATATTTCTTCTCTAGAAATCATTTTTTGCATTAGAGCTTCTATTGTTGTAACAACTATTAACTTTTCCTTTGAAGCCTTCTTTTTAGACTGAGCATATATTTTGTTTAATGTGTCTATTCTTTCATATGGAAGGTCTTTGCTTTCCGCAATATAGTCATATGATGCAACTTCTCTTTTAGGAAAATATACAACATTGTTTGTAAAGTATTGTAAATCTTTAATTATTTTTCTTGCTTGTAACTCATTATATGTTAATATACAAATATTTTGATTTGTATATTTTTTAGTTGCTTCTATTAGCTGTGTTTTTCCAACGCTAGATAAGCCCGCAATCATTATGGGGCTTATTTTTTCTTTTATTTTTGAAATGTATTCTGAAAATTTCGGTTTATTTTCAAGTTCTTTTATTAGAAAATTCATATTTTATTGTATTCCTTTCCAAGGTCACAATTTAATCTAAAAAATAAAGATATTAAAAGCTTTTTTCTTATGACTGTAGGGTTTTGAAATTTTTTATTATTGCATTTCTCATAATTAAAACTAATTTAACTTTCTATTTTTAGATTTTCCTTTAATAATTTTCTAGATATTTTATATATATTTTTGCGCAACATTCACAATCAAATTCTGCTCTGTGGTAGCCTTCCTCAGTTATTCCTATACACTTAGATACTGTGTTTAGTTTATGATTTGGCAAGTTTGGAAGCATTTTTCTACTTATTGCAACTGTGTCTACTACTTTATTTTTTGAAAAGCTTTTGCCAGAACTATTTTGCAAAAAGCTATAATCAAAATTTGCATTGTGTGCTACAATTATATTGTTTCCAATAAATTCTACAAGTTTTGGCATTATATCTTCAACTACTGGTGCATTTTCTACCATTTTGTTAGTTATTCCTGTAATTCTTGTAATTGTAGAGGATATTGGTGCTTTCGGCTTTATTAGTGTAGAAAAAGTATCTATTTTATTTGCTCCTTCATATTTTATTGCACTTACTTCTATAAGCTCATTATACAAAGGAGATAAACCTGTTGTTTCTACGTCTATTGCAACAAATTTAACTTCTTTAGCTATTTTTTCTTTTGCTTCTTTTATTTCAGTTTGTGTGATTTTTTTATATGTCACTTTATAATTTCTCCTCTTTGCTATTCAAATTATATTATATTTTGCCTTAATATAATACTATAAAATGGCTTAAAAATCAATATTTATTTGATTTATTCATATGATTGTGATATAATAAATTGACTGGCATTTAGCTAGTATTATTATTGAGGAGGTTTTATTTCTTATGGACAATCGGTTAGGCATTTTAGGGGAATCAAAACCCGAACAGGGTTCTGTACTCGTGTATGGAACTAAGTGGAACATGGCGAACAGTCGGAGTCACGGAATCGCTCAAGTATGGATCGCAAATGCGAACCCTTGTGACTTTTTCTTTGAGGAAGGCGACAGCATTCTTGTTGAGCTTCGCTTTTCTGCAGGACGAGTTTATACTCGCCCTGGTACCATTCGCAAAAAGGCTTTGCAGTTTTTCAAAATTGATATAAATCGTCTTGCGAGCTATGGTTCTTCCAAAGTGGAGTATTTCCTTCAGCAGGAGAACTTAACTGAAGAAGGCAGCCAGCATTGGATCTGTGTAATTTTCCATTGCAAAGACAAGCGAGTTGGCAAAAAGATCCAAGAAAAACTTGTGAAAGCACTCCGTAATCGTTAATCCTCAAACACCTGTCATTCAAATGGATGGCAGGTGTTTTTTGCTTTTTTATTAATTTTGTGCTATAATATAAGTATTGAGATGCATTTCTCAAATAATTTTTAAGGAGGTTGTACTTAAATGAAGTACACTATTACCATTACGAAACGGAATCTGAACAGCGGTGTTTTCTGTTCGCTTTCTACTCGGGGGCAATTGCTAATTGCTATTCCTCTTAGCGATGAAGATGCAAACGCACTCTCTCTTTCAGAGCTCAACAGTATGTTTGCACCTCTCAAGAAGGATATTCAAAAAACTCTTCACAACAGGTGGCACAATTACTATGACTTGCAGTGTTACAGAGGGCTCAGCTCTATTTATTCCTACAACATCATCATTACACTTTCACACGCCCGAATCCCAGAAAACGAAGGACTCATTGAATTCATAGCAAAAGACATCGAGGCAATGCTTGATGCCCATCCCGAAGTAATGTAACTTCCTAACAGCTGGCTATTTTATTATAGCCAGCTGTTTTTAGTCACAATTTTTTATTATTGTTTCTAAAGAATTTATTACATAATCTATTTCATTTCTTGTATTTTCCTCTCCTAGTGTTAATCTTATTGTTCCATTTAGCCATTCTCTTGGAAGACCTATTGCAAGTAACACATGAGATAGTGTGTTTTCTCCAGAAGAGCAAGCGGAGCCTCCAGATGCACATATTCCTCTTTTATCAAGAGCTAACAATATTTCTTGTGAATCCTTGTCTTTAAAAGATATACTAATGTGTCCTGGCAGTCTTCTATTTAAATCTCCATTTATCTTTACATTTTCAATTTTTCTAGTTACTTTCTCTATAAAATAATTTCTTAAATTTAGCAAATATCTATTATATTCATATATTCTATTATCTGCAACTTCTATTGCTTTTCCAAGTCCTACAATTCCTGCAACATTTTCCGTGCCAGACCTTTTATTTCTTTCTTGATGTCCCCCATCTTGAACTCTTTCAAAGTTAATGCCATTTTTCACATATAAAGCACCAACCCCTTTTGGTCCATAAAACTTATGTGCAGATAAAGACAACATATCGATATTCATATTTTTCACATCTATCTTCACATTTCCAATTGCCTGAACCGCATCTGTATGAAATATAATATTACGCTTATGAGCAATCTCCCCTATTTGTTTTATATTTTGTATAGTACCAATCTCATTATTTGCTGTCATAACGCTAATTAATATTGTTTCTTTAGTAATTGCTTGTTCTAATTGTTTTAAGTCTACAAATCCATTCTCGTTACAATTAAGGTATGTTACTCTGAATCCTTTTTTCTCTAAATTTTTACAAGCATTTAAAATTGCCGGATGCTCTATTTTAGACGTAATAATATGATTTCCTCTATTACAATTTGCATATGCAATTCCTTTTATAGCTAAATTATCACTTTCACTTCCACAAGAAGTAAAATAAACTTCATCTTTATCACAATTTAATGCATTTGCCACCTTGCACCTTGCATTTTCTATTGCTTTTTTTGCTTCCCTTCCAATTCCATACAAAGAAGATGGATTTCCATATTCTTCATAGAAATATGGCAGCATCTCATTTAACACATCTTTTCTAACTCTTGTAGTAGCCGAATGATCTAAATAAATTTCTTTCAAAATAATCACTTCCTACAATATTATATGCAAGTGAAATTTTTTAGTTAAAAAACCCTTGCAAAATATCTTCATACTCTGCAAGGGTTTTATTTTACTTAGATGTTTGTTTCCATCTTTCAATTTTTATATTTCTATATATGTCCATCACATCTCTGTATTTGGCGTATTCATCCTCCCATATTATTGAAGGGATTTTTTCAAATGCATCAGACATTTTTTCTGCTTCTGTTAAAAATATTACTTTTTCCTGAGGTGACATTTTGTTGTATTTTTTTGAAAATACATATAGTTCATCTAGGTCTTCGTTTGCTTTTATAAAAGACCAAAAATCTTTTATTTCTATGCCTGCCATTTGTATTTGCATTATTGCAAATGCAATTAATGATACTATTATTACAATTAACATTAAAATAATTGCAAGTGCTTCCATGCTTTTTCTTCCTTTCTTTTATGGAATTTTTTTATTGGTTGTTGAATATTGCCTCAAATTCTTCGCCTGTAATTTTTTCTTTTTCTAATAGAACTCCTGCTACTGCATTTAGCTTATCTTCATTTGCTTTTAGTATTTCTTTTGCTTTTACATAACAAGCATCTATTATTTTCTTCATTTCTTCGTCTATCATTCCAGCAGTTTCTTCTGAATATGTTTTTTCTTGTGCAAGGTCTCTTCCTAGGAATACTTCTTGTTGGTCTGAACCAAGTGTTATTGTTCCAAGTCTTGTACTCATACCATATTTTGTTACCATTGCATTTGCAATTTTTGTTGCTCTTTCTATATCGTTACTTGCCCCTGTTGAAATGTCGTCAAGCATTAGTTCTTCTGATGCTCTACCACCTAATAATGATATTATTTGTTCTATCATTTCTGTTCTAGACATAAATGATTTATCTTCTGTTGGTTGATACATTGTGTATCCGCCTGCCATTCCTCTTGGTACTATAGAAATTTCGTGTACGGCATCTTGTGTTGGTAAGAATCTACTTACAACTGCGTGACCTGCTTCATGATATGCAACAAGTTTCTTTTCTTTTTCGCTTCTTACTCTTGTTGTTTTTTCTGGTCCCATTGTAACTTTTACCATTGCATCTTCTATTTCTCTTTCACTTATTTGTTTTAAGTTTCTACGAGCTGCAAGTAAAGCTGCTTCGTTTAAAACATTTTCTAAGTCTGCGCCAGAGAATCCTGCTGTATTTTTTGCAATTATTCTTAAATCTACATCGTCTGCTAATTTTTTCTTTCTTGAATGAACTTCTAGTATTTGTTCTCTTGCTTTTACATCTGGAAGTCCAACTACTATTTGTCTATCAAATCTTCCTGGTCTTAATAGAGCTTTATCTAGTACGTCTGGTCTATTTGTTGCAGCTAATACTATTACACCTTCATTTGCAGCAAATCCATCCATTTCTACTAATAATTGATTTAATGTTTGCTCTCTTTCGTCGTGTCCACCACCAAGACCTGCACCTCTTTGACGTCCAACTGCATCTATTTCGTCTATGAATATTATACAAGGAGCTTTCTTTTTAGCTTCATCGAATAAGTCTCTTACTCTTGATGCACCAACACCAACAAACATTTCAACGAAGTCTGAACCACTTATTATAAAGAATGGTACTCCTGCTTCTCCTGCAACTGCTTTTGCAAGTAATGTTTTACCAGTTCCTGGTTGACCTACAAGTAACACTCCTTTAGGAATATGTGCTCCCATTTCTGTAAATTTAGTTGGATTTTTTAAGAATTCAACTATTTCTTCTAACTCTTCTTTTTCCTCGTCTACACCTGCAACATCATCAAACATAACTTTGTTTTTATCTGTTGGGTTTAATACTCTTGCTTTACTCTTTCCAAATGATAAAGTTTTATTTCCACCTTGGTTATTTGCTCCACTCATCATAAAAAACCAGAATATAAAGAATATTAATAACATTCCTATTGGTGTTAAATATGCAAGTACAACTGTCCATATAGATTCAGATTTTTCTGTTACTGTTATTTGTCCACTTTTCATTGAATCCTGAACATTGTCCATTAAGTTATCTACACTTGGTATGTTAACCTTTTTAACTACGCTATCATTTTTTAGTTTTACTGCTGCAGAATAACCATCTGCTTCTAATTCTATTTTTTCTACTTGTCCTGCTTCTACCTTAGAAATTAATTCTGAATAAGCAAGTTTTGTATTTGTGTTTTCTAATAATGTTGATATAGCTACTATAAGTATTATTCCAATTATTAGCCACACTGCTAATGTTTTTATACTATTTTTCAAATTTTTTCCTCCTTCGTCCTATTACATTTTAGATTTCGACATCTTGCAATATATCACACTACTGCTATTATTTCAATAGTTTGGTTTAAAGTTTATTGTTACATTTTTTTAACAAATTTTGTCATTTTCTACGGGAATATTAACTTTACGCAATTATTTTATTATATTATAAATTGTAAATTTAAGTATAATTTTTATTCTATATTATCAAACTATAAAATTTTATATTACAATTATTTTTTCACTCATATTTATAAAACAAATTAATTTATATTTTTTCAAAAAATATTTTTTTGTTTTTTATTGTTATTTTTGTATTTTTATTTGGCATTGTATATTTGTTTCCCACATTGTTTCCACAAATTTTTATTATATCTTCAATATGCTTTTTTTCTATTCCTTTAGTTGTTCCAAACAATAACTTTACTGCATATAGTATTACTCTAGATTTCATTACATATTCTAGTGTATTAAATTTTTTTAAGTCTAGTACTATTTTGTCTGTTTTTTGAGCAATTTCGTTATATGTTTTTATTGTTTGCTGTTGCATATATTCTTCTTCTTGAGTTATAAGCTCGGAAAGTCTATCTATTGTTTGAATTATATTTGGATTAAATTCTTTTTTTAAATATGGAATAAGCTCATTTCTTATTTTATTTCTTGTGTATGTATTATCTTTATTTGATTCATCAAATTTAGGTTCTAATTTGTTTTCTTCGCAGTATTTTTCTATGTCTACTCTTTCACATTTTATTAAAGGTCTTATGTATTTGCCTTCTCTATAAGGTTTTATGCCTTGTAATCCAGTAATACCGCTTCCTCTTAACATATGCATAAACACTGTTTCTACATTATCGTTTTTGTTATGTGCAATTGCAATTTTATTTGCTCCAATTTTTTCACTAATCTCTTCGAAGAATTTATATCTTTCTTTTCTTCCCGCTTCCTCTGTTCCTATTTTTTGTTCTTGTGCAATTTTTAATATATTTACAAATTTTATATAACATTTGATGTTTTTTTTGCTACAATATTCTTGAACATACTCGGTTTCTGATTTTGCAACTTCTCTAATCATATGGTTTAAATGTGCAACTGCAATTTCTTTTATTTGTAGTTCTTCTTTTAATGAAATTAGACAATCCAACAGGCACATAGAATCTGGTCCGCCAGATACAGCAACTAGTACCACATCTTGCGGATTTATTAAATTATATTTTTTTATTGTATTTAAAATTTCGTCTCTTATCATTATTATTCCTTTTATTTTAATCTCTATACTTTTCTAAGTTTGCAAATTTTGTATAATTTCCAAGCCAAGCAAGTTCTACGGTTCCTGTTGAACCAGCTCTTTGTTTTGCAATTATAACTTCGGCAATGTTCTTTTTTTCCGAATCTTCGTTATAATAGTCATCTCTATATAAGAACATTACTATATCGGCATCTTGCTCTATTGAACCAGATTCACGAAGGTCTGAAAGCATAGGTCTATGATCTGGTCTTGCCTCTACGGCTCTGGAAAGCTGAGATAGTGCAATTACAGGCACATTTATTTCCTTTGCGAGTATTTTTAAAGATCTACTAATTTCAGCAATTTCTTGCTCTCTTCCAGATGCTTTTCCACTACCTTGAATTAACTGTAAGTAGTCGACTATAACTAGCCCTATGTTTTTTTCAAGTTTTAATTTTCTACATTTTGCACGTAAATCTACTATTTTCATACCAGCAGTATCGTCTATGTATATTGGAGCTTGTGAAAGTTCTCCAGATGTTTCTGCAAGCTTTGCAAGGTCCTCGTCCGTAAGCTCTCCTGTTCTTACACTATTACTATCTACTAATGCTTCACTACACAAAATTCTGTTACCAACTTGATCCTTAGACATTTCCAAACTAAATATTGCAACTGGAATATTTGCTCTTGTTGCAGCATATGCACCAATGTTTAAAGCAAATGCAGATTTTCCCATAGCGGGTCTGGCTGCAATTAGTATTAGTTCTGAACCATGAAGTCCAGCTGTCATTTTGTCTAGGTCTATAAATCCTGTTGGAACACCTGTTACATGTTGCTTTTGATTATAAAGTTCTTCTAGCTTTGTAAAAGATTCTACAAGAACATCTTTTATTGATGTATAGCCTGTTGAATTCTTTTTTTGCATAACATCAAATATTTTTTGTTCTGCAACATCCATAACATCTGAAACATCTTCTGTTTGATCATATCCCATACTTATGATTTCGTTTGCAGTTTTTATTAGATTTCTTAGCATAGATTTTTCTTCTACAATTTTTATGTATCTATCAACATTGGCTGTTGTTGGTACTTTATCTGGAAGTTCTGCTATATATTCTAGTCCTCCAACTGCATCTAGTTTTCCCATAGAAGCAAGCTCTGCTTTTAATGTAATAATATCTATTGGTTCTGCTTTACTATATACATTTAATATAGCTTCATATATTAGCTTATTATCTTCTCTGTAAAAATCTTCTGGTTTTAGGCTTTCTATTGCTGAATAAACCGCATCCGAGTCTGTTAACATACTTCCAATTACGGCTTGTTCTGCTTCTATATCTTGTGGCGGAATTTTTCCAAGTTCCATTTTTTGCTTCATTCCTTTCTTGGTGTCTAAATTATATTTTTTATATAATCTTTTTTAATAAGATATATTAATTTCATCTTATATTAAATTTAGTGTTTCGCATTAGCCTGCTATTATATCTACTTTTAATTTCCCTGTAACGCCTTCATATAATTTTATATCTACTGTTATTGTTCCTAAAGTTTTAACAGTATCTGCAAGCATAATTTTCTTTTTGTCTATTACAATGTTGTAATCTTTTTTTAGACCTTCTGCAATTTCTCTGCTTGTTACTCCACCAAATATTTTTCCATTTTCTCCAGCTTTTACTCTTACTTTTAGCATTATTCCTTTTAATTTTTCTGCTATCTTTTGAGCCTCTTGCTTTTCTACGTCTTTTCTATATTGATTAGATTCTTGTTTTGCTTTTAAGTTGTTCATATTTGTGCTATTTGCCTCTACAGCTAATTTTTTAGGAAATAGAAAGTTTCTTGCATATCCGTCGCTTGCTTCTATTACTTGATCCTTTTTTCCAACCCCTTTTATATCACTTAATAAAATTACTTTCATATTTAATCAAATCCTTTCTAAAAAAATGTCCAGTCAAGTTAAAACTTATATTAGAAGTTCACTTTCTAATAATTGTATGTTTAACTTGATTTCTTATTATTTTTGCCACATATATTTTACTATTTTATTTGCCTTTTGTAAATGTTTTTTGGGTTTTTATAAATTATGAGGCAGATTTACTCTGCCTCAATTATTATGATACTTCTGTGAAGTATTCGTTTATTCTATTTATTAGTTCTTGTTTTACTTCTTCTTGTGTCATTCCTTCTAATTGTGCACCAGCTACTGTTATGTGACCACCGCCACCTAATTTTTCTAGTATTAGTTGAACATTTATGTCTCCAATTGATCTACCACTTATACAAATTTGTTCTCCCATTTTTCCTATAACAAATGAGGCTGTAATGTTACTTATTGTAAGTAATTCGTCTGCAGCTTTTGCACAAGTTATGTTTGCATCGCTGTCTTCTTTGTCGTATACAGATATTGCAATGTTTCCATCTATTATTTCTGACTTAGCTACTATTTCTGATATTTTGTTGTATGTATCTAAGTCACTTTGGAACCATTTTTTTACTTTTATTATATCAACACCACATTTTCTTAAATATGCTGCTGCTTCAAATGTTCTAACACCTGTTTTGAATGTAAAGTTTTTTGTATCCATCATTATACCTGCATATAAAGCTTCTACTTCCATTGTTTTTAGCTTTATATCGTCTTCTGCATATTCTATTAACTCTGTTACAAGTTCACAAGCAGATGATGCATATACTTCGTGGAATGTTAGTATTGCATTTTCTATATAATCCGTTCCTCTTCTATGATGGTCTATTACAGCTATTTTATCTGTTTTTTCTAGTAGTTCTGGAACTTCCACATAGTTTCTCTTATCTGTATCCACAACAACTAATAATGTTTCTGGTGTAATTAAATTTAAAGCTTCTGCCTTATTTATTAAAATATTTTTATATTCTTCATCTTCTTTTAATTCTGTGATGAATGTGTCTAAACTTGTTCCTGTTGTTTCGTTAACAAGGTATGCTTCTTTTCCAAGGTGTTTTGCAATACTATATACACCAAGTCCAGAGCCCATTGCATCTATATCACTATTTGTATGTCCCATTATTATAATGTTTTGCGCAGCTTGCATTAATTCTTGCATAGCTTGTGATACAATTCTTGCCTTTACTTTAGTACGTTTTTCTACCTCTTGCGTTCTTCCACCAAAGAAAAAGTATTTTCCATTTTGTTTTATTATTGCTTGGTCACCACCACGTCCTAAAGCTATGTCTATAACGGCTTTGGCTGATTTATATTTTTCCAAATTATTTTCACCGTCTTCTGATATTGCAATACTTAATGTTGTTTGAATTTTATCTAATGTTTTTATTTCTTTTATTTCGTCTAGTATTTCAAATTTATCTTCTTTTATTTTTTCTACATATGACTGTTCAAATATACATATGTATGTGTCCCTTTCTGATTTTATAGCAATTCCATTATATTTATTTATCCAAGTATATACATTTTTTTCGGCTTCTGAAGTAATTTTTAGTTTTTCTTCTTCAGTAGCTCTTTGCATTAATTCTTCGTAATTATCTATAACGGCTATACCTACACATACTTTAGAATCGTTGTACTTTTCTAACAATGTTATATGATCCGTTTCATCTAAGAAATATACAGTTGCCATATATTCGTTAGAGTTTTTATGGTCTTTTTCTTTTATTTTTGTATATTCACCTATTATTTTATAGGTTTTGTCTCCTATTTTCATTTTGTCTGAAATAGACATATCTTCATTGTTTGATTCTATTTTTATTTTAAGTTCTTTTATAACATCGCTTAAATAATTTCCTATGTCTATATTTGCAAATTCTTTTATAAATTTACTACTTTTCCATATAATATTACCATTTGTTTCTAGCACTACTAATGGAAATGGTGAATTTATTATTGTGCTTTGCGCCGCTTTGTCTATGTTTAATGTAAGCTCATTTAATCTATCTGATATTTCGGCTTTTCTTTTTTGATTTGCGATTATTGTATAAAGTACAATCAATATAAAAGCAATAATTGATGGAATTATTGCTACTGGCTTTATGATGCATAATATTGTTAATATAATCGCTATAATTACTAGATATATTTTTGATCTAGATAAAATCTGATCAAAGTTTATTTTATTTTTCGGCATAAATTTTTTTCACTCCAATATTTCATATAGTTCTATTTTACTCTATTTTTGTTATTTTGTCAATTTTCTGCCGTATTTCCAGCTACTTTCCAGTTTTTATAAGTACTAGTTCTTTTCCAGCAATGCTTGTACTCTCGACTATATTGGGATTTTTATTTTTTAATATTTTAAATTTTGGTATAAAATTTTTCTTTGGATTTTCTATTTTTGTTAATGCCATATTTTCTTTGCTTCCATTTACTCTGTATAGTTTGTTTTTGTAAGTAAACACTAATGCCTCTTGCATTGTGCTTTCCACTACTATATCATTTTTTGTTTCTTTCTCTTTGCCAAAATAAGTGCTTATTCCATAGTAAAACGGCAACAAACATTCCACAATTAGTTCATACATTGTGTTTATATTTTGAGTTGCTTTTACTCTTTTTCCGTGTTTATAAAATATTTTTAAATTTTCCTTTATTTTTATTGTAGCTTCTATAAGCTCTTTTTGTGTTATGCTTTTTCTGCTATATTTAGATATAAATATTGTTTCTGTATTTTCTTGTTCTATTAAATTTTGTAACTTGTCCGAGCTATAATTTTCTATGTATCTACCTGTATTTAAAAATTTTTCGTATTTTGTTTCATTTGGATTATTTTCTGAATCGAAGTTTATAAGATTTATATTTAATTTTTTACTACGTTTATTTTTTGAATTAATTTTACTATTTTCTAATTTTATTATATCAGCTAACAATTGGCTATATTTTTCTGAATAGAATAATGTATTTATATTCATTTTTCTTATTATTTTTTCTACTAAATTTGAACTGCAGTTAGGATTTATAATTATTATTTTATTTCCTAATATTGCATTTCCTAAATATGTAATCATAAACTCATATCTATTTTCTGCAAGTATGGCAACCGATGAATTTACTATGTATTTACTTTCTAGCGCTCTTACCATAGAGTATATATCAAATTTGTAATTAAAATAGTTTATATTTTTAACAAAGTTTTCATTATTTATGCTAATTGCTGTTTTTCCTTTGTTAAAATTATACCTCTCGTCTACTAATTGTTTTATGTTTTCAATTTTTTTCAAATACGAACCACTTTCCTTTCTTTTTATTTTATTATAATGCTCCTGCTCTTATACAGTCAATTTAATTCGTATTACAAATTTTTACGTTTTTCTACATTATATAAAAAAAGATGCCTTATTTTTTTATTTTATGGCATCTTTCTATTTTATTTTCATGTTGTTTGTCTATTTTTTGCATACGAATTATTTTTGAATAGTTCCATTTTCTTCTGGTTTTCTTCTATCTATTACATATGTACTTCCCTGAATAGTTTTTGCTAAATGCTTTACTTGTGCTCCAGCCTCTCCTATTTCTAATGTATTTGCAAATCTATTTGGTGGTACTTCAACAGCTCCAATCGATATTGATGTTAGTGGGAATTCTTCTATTACTCCTTTTCTGTTTGGTACTTCTAAGTATCCTTTTCTTATATCTTCTTCATTAAAATATTTTTTTACACTTCTGTCAAATTCTAATATTATGTTTTGGCAAATTTGTTCATAGTCTTGGTCTTCTACTATCGCCATAAAGTCATCTCCACCAATGTGGCCAACAAAGTTGTTGTCTTCTTCTTTGCAGTGAACATTATGAAGTATTGTTCTTGCTGTAAATTTAATTATTTCGTCTCCATTAACAAAACCATATACGTCATTATATGCTTTAAAATTGTCTAAGTCGATATAAAGCATAACAAAGCTTTCTTTTTTTAGTAGTCTTTTTTTCATTTCAGCTTGAATTTGTACGTTACCTGGCAAGTTTGTTAAAGGGCTTACTTTTCTATTTACATACAATAAGTTAATTATATTTTTTATGGTAAAGAATAAATATTCAAAGTCTATAGGTTTTTTTATAAAATATGTAGCCTGTGCCTCTAATATTTCTATTCTATGTTTCTTGTCTATATTAGATGAAATAACTATTATTGGAGTTATTGCATTATCATCATTGCTTCTTATTTTAGCACATAATGCTGGAACATTTTCTTCTATTGTATCTTCATTTATTATTATAAGTGCTGGTATGTCCCTTAATGCAACATCTATATTTTCCTTTTTTATTTGTTTAAATTTATATAATTTTTCTTCCGCAAAATAATCTGTTAATTCTTGTTTTAAATTTTGTTCATCATCAATTAGATATATAGTCTGCATAAACTCCTCCAATTTTTTATCTTTATATATTATTCTGTGTCTTTTTTATTTTTCCTTATTTTTTCTTTAATTTCTATTATTTTTTGTTTAATAGTTTCTAATTCAAGTTTATTATTTAAAAATTTGCTAATACTTTCAGATTTCATAGTTGGGAATGCTTTTACCTGTCTTTTTAAGTATTTATATAGTTTAAGACTTATTTTATTATATTCTTTTGACGAACCAAGTTGTTTTAATTTTTCTATTGTTTTATTTACTGAGCTTGTTTTTATTATGCTTATTATTAAGTCTAAAATAAATATTACATATATAACAATGTTTATTTTAATTATATAGTTATATGGAATTAACTCTACTGTGTTTTGTACAAATGGTTGCACAATTAAAGTAAATAATACAGTTAATATTCCCCAATACACTGAGTTTTTTAAACATACTCTTCCATTTATATTTATTTTTTGATCCGAGTAGTCCCAATATTTTGTATGAAATAATTTTTCCATTAAGACTCCTACTACATACTCCCATACAGTTAATATTGTAAAGCCCATCATAAATAATAGTGCTGGATTTTTTATTTTTGAAAATAGTAGAATTAGTATTATTGTTCCAAATCCGTATATTGGACAACATGGTCCATGTAGGAATCCACTATTTATTATTTTCTTTTCTATAAAAGATCTATATATGGATTCCATAAGCCATCCTAATATTGAATACAGCATAAAGTAAAATAATAAATAGTTTATTGTTTGTTGAATTATCATTTTTCCTTCTTCCTAAATTAGTAATTATAAATTCCTACAAATTCTGTTGTTTGTTCGTTTATGTTATAAGCATGAACTGTAACCTTAGATTCTCCTGGTTCAACTTTTTGTCTCCATTCGAATGTTTTTGTTCCAAGTGATGAATTAGGGTCTGTTGAATAATCTTGCTCATTTATATAGTATGTTACCATTCTTAGTCCTTCGTCATCTTCTACTTTTATAATTATATATGAAGGATCTGTAGGATCTGGTTCTACCGAAATTTTTGCTTTATTTGCACCTTTAACTTCTTGCTCTTTTGTGCTTACATTTCCAGCTTTATCAAATGCCTCCACTGTTAGAGTTGCTTGTCCTTGTGATACTGGCAAGATTGTTTCTATTACATATTGGTTAGATTCATCTGCATTTATTGTAACTTCTTCTCCATCTCCATATTGATAAGTAATATAATCCAATGCAGTATCATCTGTTGCAGTAATTTTTATTCCAGAATTTATAACCTCAAATTTTATAACTGGATCTGTTACATCTTGTGAACTACTCAATTCAAAGTTTTTAACATATTTTGTTAATTTGCCTGTTGAATCTACTACAGAAATATTTAATTTATTGCTTCCTGTAGGAATCATTATAGACAAAGTTATTTCTTTTCTGTTTAATCCTTCTTTTACAATAGAAGATGCATCGTTCCACGAATAACTTATTGTTCTTATTCCAATATTGCTTTGAACAGTTAAACTAACGATATTGCCTTCTCTTTGAGTTGAAACTTGTGGTATTGGATTATTCTCCGCCTCTTTCTTTTCTTGTATCATTGCATATGTTCCACTACCAGAAAGTACTAACCCAAAAACCATTATAATAATTGCAAAAAAGCGCACTATTGCAGCTATTTTCACTGGTCCACTCGATGTTTTTCTCTTTTCTTTTTTCTTACTCTCTTTTTTATTTTGCATCATTAAAATTTGATTCATTTTTTCTATCCTCTCAATACTAAAATTCTGCTTTTGTTTATTTTTTGTAATTTTCGTATTTTTACTCTTCAAATTATAACATAGGCCAAAATTAAAGTAAATAAAATTCGTATTTTTTTCACATTATATATAGTAGATATAATTCATTTGAAATTAAAACTTTTTGTTTTATTTTCAAATGAACTATAGCCTTTTATTCTATAATTTCTTTAGTTTTATTTATAAGAAGGGATTTATATATGGAGACTCGTATAAAAATGCTAAGAGAAGATAATGATTTAACACAAAAAGAAATCGCACAATTTCTTAATATTACTCAAGTTGCATATTCATATTACGAAATTGGAAAAAGAAGTATTCCTCTTGAGCTCTTATGCAAACTAGCAGATTATTACAACACAAGCGTTGATTATTTATTATATAGAACAGATACATTTAAACCTTACCCAAAAGAGACAATTCGAATTGTAAAACGAGTTTAGTTCTAATTAAAATATTTTTTTCTAATTTGCCAATTAATTTTTGTGGCAATTTTATTTTACCCTTTAATTAATATAGATTTATATATTCATTTTTTAAATAAATATATAAAACACTAGAAAAAATCTAGTGTTTCATTCTTTATAATACAAACTTTTTAATTAATACAAGGCCAGTTCCAAGTACCGCAAGTGTTGCAAATGTTATTCCAATATATAATACAACTTCACCTGTTTGTACTGCTATCATTACTGGTGCATCATCTATATCATCTTCGCCTTTTTTATTATTGTTTGGTGTTGAGTCTATATCTGGTGCATTATAATCATTTTTGTCTTTGCTTATTTCTGCCCAGTTGTCCATTATTCCAAAGTTTTCGCTATCATTTATCCAAGTAAGTACAACTTCTACTTCTGTTGTATCTCCTGGTTGTAGTAATACATCTTTTGTCTGATCTGTTACTATTGTTTTGTCATCTACTTTTGTCCATAATGGATTGTCTGCTTCGTCAAATTTTAAGCCATCTGGAATGTAGTCTTTTATTTCTTTTGCATATCCAGCAATGTTTCCTTCATTTTTTACTCTAATTTTATATCTGAATTTTACTTTAACATTGTTTATTTTGCTCTTTTTTAGATCAACTTTTACAACGTTTTCTGGATCGTCTTCAGCTTTGTGCCCTGTTTCTGTTATTGTTTCTTTTTTGTTTTCAATTACTATTGCCTGTGTTACCCATTTTCTTAAAGATAAATCGAAATATTGAACTTTTACTTTTTCTATATCCTGATCGTCTTCTCCTTCATTCCATTTGTCTGGAACTGAGTCTCTGTCGTCTATGTCGTTTCCGTCTTTATCTTTATTTTCAGATATTTGTGCTTGGTTTATAACGATTCTGTCTGAAGTACTTGGTTCTACAACTTTAAATGCAACTTCTACATCTTTGTAGTCTAATTCGTCTGAAGTTTTATCAAATGCTTTAATTAAGTTGCTTCCAAATGTTTTTTCTTGTTCTTTCGATAGATAATCTGTTTGAATTGATTTTGCATCTTCTACCTTTTCCGTTTCGTTTCCGTCTTTATCTAGCATTATCCATCTATATGTTTTGTTTGTTTCATTGTCTGGTAAAAACTCTAATCCTTCTGGAATATCGTCTTTAATTTTGCTTGCATATCCATCTACTTCACCTTCGTTGAACACTCTAATTGTATATGTTACTATGCTTCCATTTGTAACTAATACTGGATCTTTTGGATGATCATATTTTGCAGTTGTGCTTGAACCATCTTTTAATCCACTAACATCAACTTGTGGTATTCTTGATGTTACTTTTGTGTCATTTACAGCTGTAATGAATTTTCTTAAAGATAAGTCAAATTCTTTTATTGTAACTTTTTCAAAATCATCATCATCTTCTTGTCCTGGTATATAGTCTTTTCCAGTCTCATCATCTTTATATCCTGGTAAATCTTCTGGAATTTTTACATTGTCTTTGTCTGAGTCTCTATCTGTAACATCATTACCATTTCCATCTGTAAAGTCTGATATATCTGCAATATTTGTTATTTTGCTTGGCATTGGTTCTGTTTTTACAACTTTACAAGCTACTTTTACATCTTTATATGCAAGTACTGTTCCATCAAATGCTGGTATTTTGTTAGCTCCTATTGAAGTTTCGTTTTTCTTAGATAAATAATTTGTTTTTATTGTTGCACAATCTTCTACATTATTTGTTTCTTTTCCATCTTTATCATACATTTTCCATCCATATTGTTTGTTTGTACTATTGTCTGGTAAAAATTCTAATTGCGCTGGTAAATGATCTGTTACTTCTTCTGCATATCCATCTATTTGTCCTTCATTATATACTCTTATTGTATATTCTACAGTTGCTCCAATTGTAACTTGTACAGGCTCTTTTGAATGATTATAAGTAGCTGTTGTACTTGTTCCATTTTTTAAGTTTGTAACATCTACTTGTGGTATTCTAGATGTTATTTCTGTGTTACCAACTTTTGTAATGAATTTTCTTAATGCTAAGTCGAATTGTTTTAATATTAATTTTTCAAAGTCATCATCATCTTGTTGACCTGGTATATAATCTTTACCTTTTTCGTTATCTTTATATCCTGGTAGGTCTTCTGGTATTTTTACATTGTTTTCTTGTGAATCTCTATCTGTTACCTTGTCTCCATTACCATTTGTAAAGTCTGAAATATCTGCAATATTTGTTATTTTACCTGGCATTGGACTTGTTTCTACAACCTTACAAGCTATTTTTACATCTTTATAAGATAATGTTGTTCCGTCAAATGCTTTTATTAAATTTAAACCTTCTTGGCTCTCGTTGGCTTTTGATAGATAATTTGTTCTTATTGTTTTTGATTCTGTGCTATCTACTGTCCAACCATATTGTTTGTTTATACTGTTGTCTGATAAGAATTCTAATTGTGCTGGTAAGTGATCTGTTATTTCTGATACATAACCATCTACATCACCTTCGTTATATACTCTTATTGTATATGTTACTATATCTCCAACTCCAACAGCAACTGGTGTTTTTGTGTGATTATATGTTGCAGTTGTGCTTGTTCCAGCTTTTAATTCTGTTACATCTACTTTTGGTATTCTTGATGTTATTTCTTCATCATTTACACCTGTAATAAATTTTCTTAGTGCTAAGTCAAATTCTTTTACCATTAATTTTTCGAAGTCATCATCATCTTGTTGTCCTGGTACATATTTCTTTCCTATTTCGTCATCTTTGTATCCAGGTAAATCTGATGGTATGTTAACATTATTTTCTTGAGAGTCTCTATCTGTTACAGTGTTTCCATTTCCATCTGTAAATGCAGAAATGTCTGCAATGTTTGTTATTTTACTTGGCATTGGATTTGTTTGAACTACTTTACAAGCAATTTTTACGTCTTTATAAGATAATGTTGTGCCATCAAATGCCTTTATTAAGTTTGCTCCTGATGTACTTTCATTTACTTTTGATAAATATGCTGTTTTTACAACTTTTGAGTTTGTACTATCTACTGTCCATTTATATTGTTTGTTTATTTCGTTATCTGTAATAAATTCAAGTTGGTCTGGTAAATGATCTGTTATTTCTGATACATATCCATCTACTTCACCTTCGTTATATACTCTTATTGTATAAACAACTGTATCTCCGATTGTAACTTTTATAGGTGTTTTGCTATGATTGTATGTTGCCGTTGTGCTTGTTCCATTTTTTAATGCTGTTAAATCAACTTGTGGTATTCTTGATGTTATTTCTTCTCCATTTACGCCTGTAATGAATTTTCTTAATGCTAAGTCAAATTCTTTAAGTGTTAGTTTTTCGAAATCGTCATCATCTTGTTGTCCTGGTATATAACTTTCGCCTCTGTTAATTTCTTGGTCTTTATAGTTTTCTAAATCTTTTCCAGTAGGAAGATTTACATTTGCAGCTTGTGAATCTCTATCTGTAATTGTGTTTCCATTTTCATCTGTAAATGCAGATATTTCTGCAATGTTTGTTATTTTATCTGCCATTGGATTTGTTGAAACTACTTTACATTTTATTAGTACATCTTTATATGCAAGTGTTGTACCATTAAATGCTGCTAATTTATTTTCACCTGTTGTAGTTTCATTTGCCTTTGATAGATATGAAGTTTTTACTGTTTTTAAGTCTGTGCTACTTGCTAGTTTCCAGCCATATTTTATATTCGTTTCATCATCTACTATAAATTCTAATTGCTCTGGTAAGTGGTCTGTTATTTCTGATACATAACCATCTTTTTCTCCTTCGTTGTATACTCTAATTTTGTAAGTAACAACATCTCCAATTGCCACCTTTATTGGTGTTTTTATATGATTATAAATTGCTGTTGTTGCTGTTCCGTTTTTTAAGTTTGTAACATCCACTTGTGGTTCACGACTTGGAACTGCTGTGCCATTTACTTCTGTTATAAATTTTCTTAATGATAAGTCAAATGGTCTTGGTACTACAATTGATGCATTATCTGAAAAGTTATATGGTGTTTCTTCGATAATTACAACTGGTTGTTCTGTGTTTGGTGCATTTTCTACAGACCAATAAGTTACAGTTTTTTCTGTATATGATGTAGAAACTGTTGTTGTTATTCCAGATATATTTGAACTTGTTGGCATCATTAAATAAAATTCTGTTCCAACTAATTCTTTTAAAGTTTTATTTGTTGCAACTATACTTCCATTTGAATCTTTTACTGCAAGTGTTGGATTTATTTCTGTTCCATTTATATCTGTATATTTTGCTGTTAATGTATAATCAACATCTAATAATTTGTTTATTTTATATGGTCCTGCTACATAGTTGCTTCCAATTGTTTGCATTTTTGCATTGTCTTTAACAAATTCAATTGGACTTGTTGATGCACTTGTGCTTGCATAATTTGCTTGGGCATTGTTAATATAATAATCAAATAATGCCTGAGCTGCATCTGCTCTATCCCAACCATCGTCTCCTAATAAGTCTTCAAATGTTTTATAATCTGCATCAACATTTTTTACAGAGTTTATATATAATTCTATATTTGTGTAATGATAATCTCCTGTTGGGTTTGTGAAATACCAAATTGCTAATTGTTGAATTACATCTATGTCGTCATTTGTAAGTAAACTATATTTTTCTTCTGGTATAGCATTTTTTAAGAAGGCATTTCTTTCTGTTGCATTATCTGTTGTTGGTATTATATATAAGTGGTCTAATACCCACATTAGTTTATTGTAATTTTCTCCTGTTGGTAATACAGCCTTATATGTGTTTGGTATTGAAGTTAAATTTTTGAAATCGAATTTTTGAGTATATTTACTTATTGTTTGAACTCCACCTGTTGACATATCAGATGAACCAAAGCCTGGTCCTGCTTTTATACAATAAATAGTTTTGCTTATGTCTGCTGTTGTATCTGTTGTGCTATCATATTGTGCAATTTTCCAAACTTTTTTTCCGCCCTGTTTATATCCATAACCAGAACTTCTGAAAGTTGTTAAACCTAAATATAAAGGTCCTGCACTTTCTGCATTTACAATATTAGCCGGTATAATAGTTAGCATGGCTAATGCTGTAATTATAGTTCCTAATAATAATTTTTTTAACTTTTTCATCGTTTACCTTCCTTTTCATTTTCTTTTTATTATTATTCTTTATTATGCTAAATTCATACATTTTAATTATATTACATTTAGGTTTTAAAATCAATGAATTTCGTTAATTTTTACTATATTTATTGATTTTTTTCTTCCATTAATATAAAATATTTTCATACTTAAAGGATGTGATAAAATTATATGAATTATAAAAAAACAAAAGAGATTACAATAGACAATAAAACAAAACATTTAAGGTGGTTTGCAATTGTTTTTGTTTTCTTTATATTAGCAATTATATTTAGATTATTTTGGATACAATTTGTTGATGCCAGCACTCTAAAAGAACGTGCATATAAGCAAATTACGGCAAATAGAGTTTTAAGTCCTAAAAGAGGAACAATTTACGACTCTACTGGAAAGGCTTTAGCTGTTAGTGCAGAGGTAGACACAATTAGTGTAAACCCTTCTTTGCTTGTTGTAAAAAACGATCAAGAAAAAACAAACGCATTAAAAGAACATATTGCCAAAGCGCTTTCGGAAATATTTGAACTTGACTATAATGAGGTTTTAGTAAAAGTTACAAGTACAAATTCTGTAGAAACAATTGCAAAAAAAGTTGATACAGAAAAAGTTGCAAAGTTAAAGAAATGGATGACAGATAATAAAGTTACTTCTGGAATAAATATAGATGAGGATACCAAAAGATCTTATCCATATAACAATTTAGCATCTAATTTAATTGGATTTTGCGGAAATGATAATAATGGTTTGGCTGGGCTCGAATACTACTGGGATTCTACTCTTACTGGTACTCCTGGCAAAGTTACAACTGCAATTGATGCGGCTCAAGATGCAATTCCAGATGAAGAAGAGCAATACATAGCCCCAGAAAATGGAAGTAACATTACTTTATCAATTGATGTAAATATTCAAACTATAGTAGAAAAATATTTAAAACAAGCAGTTGATGAAAACAATTGTAAAAATGGTGGTTCTATGATTTTAATGGATCCATCAACAGGTGATATTTTAGCAATGGCAACATATCCAGACTATAATTTAAATACACCTTTCGAACCAAACGAATCTATGCTTGCAACTTGGGATTCTTTATCTAGTGAAGAAAAAAGCAATAGCTTATATAAAATGTATAGCAATAAAGTAGTAAACGAAACTTACGAACCTGGTTCTGTATTTAAAATAATTGTTGCATCTACTGCATTAGAAGAAAACATTGTAGACACAGACACCCCTGGAACATTTTATTGTCCAGGATACGAAATGGTTTCTGGAACTAAAATTAGATGTGCAAAATCTGCAGGACACGGAAGTCAATCTTTAAGAAATGCTCTAGAAAACTCTTGCAACCCAGCGCTTATACAATTAGGTCAAAAAATAGGAGTTTCTACATTATACAAATACTTTAGAGCATTTGGACTATTTGAAAAAACTGGTATTCAAACAGCAGGTGAATCTTCTAGTCAGTTCCATGTTGAATCTAACGTTCGTTCAACAGAACTTGCAACTATGTCTTTTGGACAAAGATTTACCATTACACCACTTCAAATGATTACAGCAGCTTCTGCAATTGCAAACAATGGCGTTTTAGTTAAACCAAGAATAGTAACAAAAATAGAAAATCCAGATACTGGAGTTGTTACAAATGTTGAAGTAGAAAATGTAAGACAAGTAATTTCTTCTGAGACAGCAAGTAAAGTTCGTAGTATGATGCAATCTGTAGTAGTTGATGGCGGTGGTCAATCTGGAGCAGTAAAAGGGTACTCTATAGGCGGAAAAACTGGTACATCTGAGCCAGACGCAAATCATCCAGAAAACGGATTTGTTGCATCTTTCTTAGCAATTGCACCAGTAGAAAACACAAAGGTTGTAGCACTACTTTCACTATATGGACTTTCATCTAGTCAAAATCACTACGGTGGACAAATAGCTGCCCCTGTTGTATCTCAGGTTTTAAGCGAAGTACTCCCTTACTTAGGAATTCCTTCAGATGACAGTTCTCAAAACGCTACAACTTCTTCTACAATTACATTGCCAGACCTAAGAAATAAAACAATATCTGAAGCAAAACAATTACTAGAAGATTTAGGATTAAAAGCAATGACATCTGCTTCTTCTGATGAAGTAATTACATCTCAAAATCCTAAAGCAGGTGTATCACTTTCAAAAAATGGAATAGTAAAATTATATACATCAGAACATAGTTCATCTGTTTCTGTAACCGTTCCAGACTTAAAAGGTAAAAACTTATCACAAGCAACATCAAGCTTAAAGAACAAAAACTTAAATATACAAGCAACTGGAACTGGAATTGTAGTTTCACAAGACCAAGCAGTTGGAACTTCTGTAGAAGAAGGAACAGTAATAAAAGTAACTCTTCAAGAAGTAACGACCGAGTTGCATTAAAAATTAATATTTTATTATTTAGAAATAACATAGTTAAAAAAAGAAATCTTAAATTACTATATAAGATTTCTTTTTATGTACCTGTATATAAAAAAATAACATATTGAAAAAAATATTCGAGTCAAGAACTCAAATAACTGTCTACAAAATTGATACTTTATAATTTTATAAGCAGTTTGAAGATGTTTTGACGAAAAATATTCTTTTTACAATTATGTTATTTTTGCAATTTATATTAAAAAATTATTGAATCTTTCTTCTTTGTGCATAGTAGCAAAAAAAACTAGATACCTGATCTGGCATTATTTTTGAAAATACTCTTCCTAGCCATATAAAGAAATTAGGAAATATTAATGTTCTATTTTTAAACATTTTTTTAACAGCATATTTTGCAACATACCTGCTATCTGCTTCTGCTAAATTAAATTTAACATCTGCAACTTTATTAAAGTTAGTTGCAACAGGACCAGGACAAAGTGCACAAATTTTTACCTTAGAACCCATTTTAAATAATTCGTGTCTTATGCTTTGAGTTAGTCTTACAACATATGCTTTTGTAGAATAATACGTTGCCATTAATGGTCCAGGCATAAATCCTGCAATTGAGGCAACATTTAAAATTCTTCCTTTATTTTCTTTACACATATCTTTCAAGAATAACTTTGTTAAAATATGCAATGCTACAATGTTAGTATCTATCATTTTAATTTCTTTTTCTAAGTCTGTATCCACAAATTTACCACAAGTTCCAAATCCTGCATCATTTACTAAAATGTCTATTGTTCCATATTTTTCTTTAACATTTTTGTGAAGATTAATACACCCTTCTCTATCTGTTAAATCCATTGCAATCACTTCTACACTTATCTTATATTGTTCTTCTAATTCTAATTTTAGTTTATTCAATTCGTCTTTATTTCTTGCTACTGCAATTATATTGTAGTTTCTCTTTGCAAGTTCTCTTGCAATATCTCTTCCAATTCCAGAAGAGGCTCCTGTAACTAAAGCAACCATCATATACTCCTTATATTAAATTAATGTTATTCTGGATCGTATTTTATCATTCATCCTTTTATTTTTCAATCACATCATATATATTTTAAAGCAAATCTAAAATTCCCCAATTTCATTTCTTACTCTACACCTTACATTTTTCTATAAAATTGAAATTTTTAGTAAATTTATTCGTGTGTTAAAATTTATAAAATAAATTTATCGTGTGCAATCTTTTTTATTATATAAAAAAAGAACCTAAATTATACAAATTTAAGTTCTTAAAATAATTTATTTATTTGCTGTAGCTGTTTTCTTTGTTGCTACTTTTTTTGTTGCAGTTTTCTTTTCTGCTTTAGGTGCTTCTACTTTTGCAGTTTTTGCTTTTAATTCTTCTGCAGTATATACACTAACTTGTTTTTTATCTCTTCCAAGTCTTTCAAATTTTACAGTTCCTGTAACTTTTGCATATAAAGTATCATCGCTACCTATTCCAACATTTTTTCCTGGATGGAATTTTGTTCCTCTTTGTCTAACTAGAATATTTCCAGCTGGAACAACTTGACCATCTGCTCTTTTTAGTCCAAGACGCTTAGACTCACTGTCTCTACCGTTCTTAACACTACCTTGACCTTTCTTATGAGCCATTATGTTTCACTCCCTTCAGTTTTAGAATTTATTTTACATTTAATTAATTTCTAAATTTTAAATTAGCTTTAAAAACTAAGCTTTTGCTTCTGTCTTTGTTTCTTTCTTTTCTGCAGCTAATTTTATAGATGTTATTTCAACCTTTGTATATGGTTGTCTATGTCCTTGAGTTCTTCTGTAGTTTTTCTTAGCTTTATATTTGTAAACTATTATTTTTTTAGCTTTACCATTTGCTAATACTTTTCCCTCAACTTTAACACCTTTAACGTAAGGAGCTCCAACTTCTACTTTGTTGTCGTTTGATACTAAAACTATTTTGTCAAATGAAACTTTTTTTCCTTCTTCAACATCTAGTTTTTCAAAGAATACAACATCTCCTTCAGCTACTTTGTATTGTTTTCCACAGCTTTCGATTATTGCGTACATTAATTGTACACCTCCCTTTATATGTATACTCGCTAAGCATAAAATTCAAGGCAGCTACTATTTGTAGCATTTAGTTGCCCGACCCAGGCGGCTTACAGGAAAATATTTTATCATATTCAATAATATTTGTCAACAGATTTTGGCTTATTTTCAACATTTATAAACATAAAAGGTAAGTTACATTATGCACTTACCTTTTATATTTTATTATTAAAGTTAATCTTTTTGTACTGTCAATTTAGCATAGTATTCTTCTTTGAAATCCTCATCATATGGAATGTCTGCAAATATATCTGGCATTTGCTCTTTAAAGTATTTTAGTAATGGTATCATTACTTGTCTTATTGCTGGATGTACGTGGTTGTTTGCACGTAGTTCAAATATGTGTTTCCATTCTCTTATGTTTGCTGTCATTGTGTATTCTGCTCCTGTTGAATGTGGTAATATTTCTCTACACATATCTGTTGTGGCTCCTAGTTTTTTCATTTCTATGTATGAATTTTCTATTTCTTGCATTGTTTTTTTCCACACTTCATACACATTCTTGTCCTCTATGTATACTGGATCTATGAATGTAATTTCGTTTCCATATTTATCTTTATCATAGCTACAATATCTTGTAGATTCTACAGAAAAGCTTGCAAATCTGTGTCTTGTAAGGTCTTTGTAAGAACCTATATCGTTGTATATTCTTACTGTTATTTTTTCGTGCTCTAATACAGATTCATGTCCTCTGTTTATGCAGTTTTTTAATAGGTTTTTGTAACTGTCTTCTGTTATTTTGTCTTCTGAACGATAGCAAGTTCTGCAGGCTCTTTCTATTTTTCTCATTATTTCTTTGCCATCAAAGTTTTCTACTTCTATCCAAGGTTTTACTAGTTTCATTTTTGTATTCCTTTCTTTTATTTTTCTATACTATAACAAACTATAATAAAAATTTCAAGAAAATTAATTTTATTTTTATGTCAAATTTTATTGCTCTTAAAACCTACTACTTCTTATGCAAGTGGCATTTAACTTTTCACATAACGTCAAATTTTATTACTACAAGATGTTGCTATTTGTCTTAATTTTTTCTTTACAACAAACGCAGATTTTTATGCATTTTAGTGTGTATTTTTTACAACTGTAATTTTTTAATTTCAAAATATTTAAAACTTAAAATTCGCCCAAAAAGGGACGTTCCCTTTGGGCGAATTG
Source organism: uncultured Clostridia bacterium (assembly GCA_934122035.1). Classification (GTDB taxonomy): domain Bacteria; phylum Bacillota; class Clostridia; order TANB77; family CAG-508; genus CAG-245. Next base: position 31,550 of record CAKOVP010000004.1, read on the forward strand.
AGCAAATTAGTTGAATAAAGATTATTTTATAACTATTTCTTCGTTTTCTACAGTTGCCTTAGCTTTTTTATTTTTCTGTATTTTTCCTTCTAGTATTGCTTCTGCAATTTTGTCTTCTAGCATATTTTGTATTGCTCTTCTTAATGGTCTTGCACCATAGTTGTTGTCTACACCTTTTTTAGCAATTAGTTCTTTTACGCTTTCGTCTATTTCTATTTTTATGTGTTGTTCTTCTAGTCTTTTTGTTACTTTTTCTAGCATTATATTTATTATTTTTTTAATGTTGTTGTCATCTAACTTATGGAATACTATTATATCGTCTATACGGTTTATAAGTTCTGGTCTAAATTGTTTTTTTAGTTCTGCCATTACTTCTTTTTTTATGTTTTCGTATTCTTTTTGTTTACTTTCTTCTTGACTATTATTTTCTGTAAATCCTAGTTTATTTCTGTCTGTTATTAGTCTAGCACCAATGTTTGATGTCATTATTATTATTGTATTTTTAAAGTTTACTGTTCTACCTTGGGCATCTGTTAGTCTACCGTCTTCTAGTATTTGTAGCAACATATTCATAACATCTGGATGAGCTTTTTCTACTTCATCGAATAATATTACCGAATATGGTTTTCTTCTTACTTTTTCTGTAAGTTGTCCTCCTTCATCGTATCCAACATATCCTGGAGGAGCGCCTATTAGTTTTGCAACAGAATGTGATTCCATAAATTCAGACATATCTACTCTTATTATTGAGTTTTCGCTTCCGAACATTGCTTCTGCCAATGCTTTTGCAAGTTCTGTTTTACCAACACCTGTTGGACCTAAAAATAAGAATGAACCTGTTGGACGATTTGGATCTGTAAGTCCAACTCTTCCTCTTCTTATTGCTTTTGCCACACTTGTTACAGCCTCATCTTGACCAACTACTCTTTTATGTAGGTTTTCTTCAAGATGTCTTAGTTTTTCGTTTTCGGTTTCTGTAATTTTTGCAACTGGTATTCCTGTCCAGGTTGATATTACTTTTGCAATGTCCTCTTCTTTTAATACCATTACTTTTTTAGTATTATCATCTTTCCAGCTATTTTGCTTTGTTTCTAATTCTTTCTTTTTATTGTTTGCTTCATCTCTTAGTTTTGCAGCTTTTTCAAAGTTTTGTGTTGCAATTGCTTCTTCTTTTTCTTTGTTTAATTTTTCTATTTCTTCTTCTAGAACTCTCATTGAGTCTGGTTTTGTGTATGTTTGCATTTTAACTCTAGAAGATGCCTCGTCTATTAAATCTATTGCTTTATCTGGCATATATCTATCATTTACATATCTTGCAGATAGCTCTACTGCTGCTTTTATTGCTTCGTCTGTAATTTTCACATTATGATGAGCCTCATATTTGTCTCTTAAACCTTCTAGTATTTTTATTGTGTCTTTTTCTGATGGCTCTTGAACCATTACAGGACTAAATCTTCTTTCTAGTGCAGCATCTTTTTCTATATATTTTCTATATTCGTTGGTTGTTGTTGCACCTACTACTTGGATTTCTCCTCTTGCTAGTAATGGTTTTAAAATATTTGCAGCATCTACTGCGCCTTCTGCAGAGCCAGCACCAACTATTGTGTGAATTTCATCTATGAATAAAATTACATCTCCTGCTTTTTTTACTTCGTCTAAAGATTTTTTTATTCTTTCTTCGAAGTCTCCTCTATATTTTGCACCTGCAATCATACTAGATATATCTACACTTACAACTCTTTTATTTTTTAGTTGTTCTGGTACGTCAGACTGCATAATTTTTTCTGCTAAGCCTTCTGCTATTGCTGTTTTACCAACACCTGGTTCACCAATTAAACAAGGATTGTTTTTAGTTCTTCTAGATAATATTTGTATTACTCTTTCTATTTCTTCGTTTCTTCCTATTACAGGATCTAGTTTTCCTTCTTTAGCTTTTTGGGTTAAGTCTATACCATACTGATTTAGTGTTGGAGTTTGGTTATAGCTTCCACTATCGCTTCTTTTTCCATTTTCTTGACTTGTAGCTTCGCTTAATGCTTTTAGAATTTCGTTATATATTTTTTGAGGATTTACATTTAAATCCATCATTATTCTAACTGCAACACTATCGCCTTCTTTCATTATTCCGACTAATAGATGTTCTGTTCCAATGTACTCACTGTTAAGTCTTCTAGCTTCTACATAAGCATTTTCTATTATTCTTTTTGCTCTTGGTGTAAAGCCTATACTTTCTAAATTTTCTATTGGTCCTGCTTCGTTTATTCCAACAAGTTCTTCTATTTCTCTTAAAACATTATTGCAATCTAAGCCTTGTTTTTCTAGTACTCTACTTGCAACTCCTGTTTGTTCTTCTACTAAACCATATAAAATATGTTCTGTTCCAATATAGCTGTGTCCTAATCTTGCTGCTAGTTCATTTGCAATTTGAAGTGCTTCTGAAGCACTATTTGTAAATTTATATCTCATAAATATCCCTTCTTTCTCTTGCTATATTAATTTTAGTTTAACTTTTTTATTTCATCTCTTAGTTTTGCTGCATCTTCATATCTTTCTTCTTTTACAGCTAACTCTAGTTCTTCTTGTAGTCTTTTTGCTTTTTCTTCTTTGTTTTCTGTTTTATTTTTAGATTTATTTTCTCCTATATTTTTTAGTTTTTCTTCAATGTTTAATGTCTTTTTAGGAGTATTCTCTTTTCCATAAATGCTCCTTAATGCACTGTTTATTGTACTTTCCATACTGTTACAGCTTTCTAAGCAATTTAATAATTCGTTTGTTATAAAGTTTTCACCTTCAAACATATCATCTTTTTCATTAATAAAATCTGGTAATAAGTTTGAATTATCGAAAAATTCTCCTAAGAAGTTAGAAAAATGTGCTGGTACACTAACTTTAAAATTACCTATTCCTAATTTTTTTGCGCACTTTTCACATAGAACCATTTGTTTCTTTTCTCCATTAATTATTTGTGTATATTTAACATTTGCTTCATTTCTTTCACAATTTTGACATAACATAATAATCTACCTCCTTAAAATTATGTTTTAATCTTCTACTAAATTTATTAACATATTTTTAAATATGTTAGCTCTTAATCTATCTTTTTCTTTAGTATCTACTATTAGTACATTGTCGCTTGTGGCAACCTTTAATAGTTTTGCTTCTTTTTCTGTTATTATTCCATATGATAAAAAATTACTTATAAATATGCTAACTTCTTGTGCTGTTATTTTTTCACCTATACTTGAAATTATATGCATTAAGTAATTGCTCTTTGTTATATTTACTTTTTTTATTGTAATATGACCTCCGCCACCTCTTTTGCTTTCTACATAATAGCCTTGAGAAGGTTTAAACCTTGTGGAAATTACATAGTTTATTTGAGATGGAACGCAACCTATTTTTTCTGCTAAGTCGTTTCTTTGTATGTCTATGCTATCTTCTTCTTCGAACATATCTTTTATAAAATCTTCTATCATATCTGATAATCTCACTACTGTTGCCTCTTTTCTGGTCAATATTTTTTGTTTCTATTTTATTTGTTTTTGACTTTGACTTTCTTTGACCTACATTATTAGTATACCACTTTTTTTTATAAAGTCAATAGTTTTTTTAAATTTTTTATTTTATAATATTTCAAAAGGACCGTCCCCGTTGGGTGAGCGCTCCTATTGGGCGAAAAAAATACACAGACTTTTTATCTGTGTATTTTATATGAATTCATATTAATTTATATATAATTCAATTATTTCTCGTTAACTAAATCTTTTAATGCTTTTCCAGCTTTGAATACAGGTGCTTTTGATGCAGGTATTTTGATTTCTTCCTTAGTTTGTGGGTTTCTTCCTTTTCTAGCAGCTCTCTTTCTTACTTCAAAAGATCCGAATCCAACTAATTGAACTTTATCTCCTTTTACTAAAGCTTCTGTTACAACATCTACAAATGCGTTTAATGTTGCTTCTGCATCTTTCTTTGTGCTTCCTGTTTTAGCAGCCATTGCTGCGATTAAATCAGATTTGTTCATTTAAAATTACCTCCTAATAAGATTGTTGTATGTAGATTCAAAATGTCTACTATTAACATTATTCGCCAATATTTAGCAAAATCCTTCTTTTTTTTGCTTATTTTTTTCATAAAACCTTTACAGCTCTAAGTTTTCACATTTCCCATATTAAAAAGACTAGTATTTATGCGGTTTTTGCGTAATGTTACTTTTATATAATTATGCGTATTTTTTTAATGTTTTATTCATTTTTACTTGTTTTTTTAATATTTGTACCATTCCAAGTTCATTTTTGTTAAATATTCTTAAAGCAAAAACTGAAATTACATATGTTGCTCCTGCAACTATTATTGCTATTATAGTTGTTATTTTAGACGATATTATACTATTCATTTTTATAAATATTGTATACGATATTACACTCATAAATATTACTGCAACTATTGGTTTTACTATAAATTTGCTTATATTGAATTCAAATTTTATATATTTTCTCAATATTAATATGCTAATTATGGTTGATGTAATATGAGAAATTAATGTTCCTAAAGCTGCTCCATTTATGCCTCCAAAGAAAAAATTTGTAGGATTTATTTTTACTAAAATGATATTCATAATTAATTTTACAATTACACCACACAATAAAGATATAATTGGCACATATACTTTTCCTATTCCTTGCAGAGCTCCCATAATGGTTTGTTCTATTGTTATAAATATTATAGATATACAACTAATTTGTAATAATATTGCTCCAGAACTTGCATTTGGGAACAATAGCTCTAATATCGGTTTTGCATATAAAAGCATTCCTATACTGCAAGGAAGTGCAATTAGCATAGTAATTAATAAAGAAAAGCTAATTCTTCTTTTTACTTCTTGCATATTTCCACTCGCCATTGCAGCAGAAATTGCAGGTATTAATGTTACAGATAATGCTATATTAAAAGATAATGGTAACATTACAAGAGTTTCTACTTTTCCACTCAATATTCCATATTGTATTTGGGCTTGTTCTTCTGATAGAAAATTTTTTAGTTCTCTTACAACAGTTATTGCATCTATATTTTTGTTTAAAGAACCTAAAAAAGCTGTAATTGTCATTGGCATTGCAATTACAATTATACTAATTAGAATGTTTTTTACCCTTAATGTTTTACTTCTTGTGTTATGAATGTTTCTTTCCATTTTTAAATAAATTTTAGTTAAATAGCAGAATCCAACAAAAGTTGCAATTGTTGTGGCAAAGTTGGCACCAGCGGACATTAAAAATGTTATTTGTCTAGAATTACCAAATATATAGCATATTATCTCTACTAAAAATATTGTAAGTGTTGTTTTTGAAAGTTGCTCTATTGCTTGAGATGCAGCCATAGGTTTCATATTTTGATATCCGTTAAAGTAGCCTTTATATACAGAAATTAGAGCCTCGAAAAATATAGATGGTGCCAGTACCATAAGTGTAAGCTCTGCTTCTGGAATTTGCAGAACATAGTTTGCTAAAAAATTAGCACTACAAAATAAAAATACTGCAGACAGAAATCCTACTATGGAAAATGTTGCAAATGCCACTTTAAATATTTTGTTTGCTCCTTTTTCGTCTCCTATAGATATTCTTTCTGATATTAATTTTGCAACTGCATTTGGAACACCGATAGATGATATTGTTAGAAGTATGGCATATATTTGAAATCCACTACTAGATATTGCGTTTCCACTGTCACCAAAGCCTTCTTTATTTGTTAAATATAATTTGTATGCAAGCCCCAATATTTTTATTATTACCTGTGAAAACATTAGCGTAAAAATTGCTTGCATAAAACTTTGCTTTTTATTTTTTATCATTTTTAATATTATTTATCTCCTTAAGTATAAGTCTTGCTAAGAAAAATATAATTCTTTTTTAAAGTTTAATACATTGTTGTTAAATAATATTCTTTTCCTTTATTTATATGTATAATATTTTTCACAAAATTGCTCTAAACACTTGTATTTTTCCCAATTTTATAAGATAATAGATAGTGTAAAAAAATTTTGAAAGCGGTGAATTTTTTGAAAGTATTAGATAAATTATTAAAGTATTTAAAAACAGATAGAAATACATTTTTAACTTATATTTTAACATTAGTCACAGCATATATTGTAGTAGATAGAGTAGTAGAAATGCTTATTATGATATTCACTGGTATGGCAGTTTCATATTGGAACCCAATTGTTTATACATTAGCACTTGCCTGTCCTGTTTTCGCATTTTTATTTTCTGGATCTTCTAAATATGCAGATAGTGATAAAACTAAATTGATGTTATTTGATGTATATATTATTAGTTTATATATAATTATTGTGTCTATGTTTACACAATTTATAAATCAACTTGGATGGATTCTTCTTTTATCTGTTCCAAATTATCCTTATATTGCATCAAATTTCTTTAGTTTAATTAAACCTGCATTTTCAGCAGTTGCATTGTATTTACCACTTACAACCTTTTATCCTGTTATAAAATGGTTACTTGGAACAGTACATGATACAAAAACAATTTACGAATCAATTTACGATTATGGTGGAATTAGTTTAGCCGATAAATCAGGTTCTTGGGGAGCCTATACTTGTGAAATGTCTATTGGGTCTGATAAAGAAACTGGAAAAACAGTAAAAATAGCTGAAGAAAAAAGATTTTATCCAACTCTTATTGCTGGTGTTTCTGGTGCAGGTAAAACCTCTCTTTTATTTGAACCTATGATTGCAAAAGATTTAGATAAAAAATATTTCTTTAAAGAAATTTCTAAGGAAATGGGATATACAGCATTAAAAACTGGTATAGCAACACTAACTTGTCCTTATTCAAATGATTATATTAATAAAAATTTCAATTTGAATATGATTTCTCCTAAAGAAAATAAAGTAAAATTATATGATGCTTATATGAAAAAAATGATTATTGCTGGCAGTGGTGATAATTATACATACAAGAATTTAGGACTTACTTATATGTCTCCAGATGTTGAATCTATAAACAAGATGAAAAAAGTAGCAGAATGTTACAAATTATCTGTTAATCTTCTAGATCCAAGTAATCCAAATTCTGTTGGTTTGAACCCTTTTGTGTATGATGATCCAATTCAAACAGCAATTGCAATTTCTACAGTTTTAAAGGGATTGTATGCCTCTTCTAGTCCAGATATGGAATTAGCTTATAGAGAAAACGCTGCAAATCAGGCTGTAGAAAATGTTACAATATTATTAAAGGAAATGTATCCTAGATTAAACGATAATGATTTACCAAGCTTGGAAGATTTGCTAAATTGTTTAATGGATTTCTCTTTAATTGAGAATATGTGTGAAAAATTAAAAGAAGATGATATTTTAAGAAAAAAATATTCTGCATTAGTTACTTATATAGAAAGAAACTTTTACAAAAATTCTCCAAACATAGATGATATGCGAAAATTTGTTACACAGGCTATATCTCAATTGGATACACTTTTAAGATATCCTGGTGTTAAAAATATTTTATGTAATAGAACAAATAATTTAAATTATGATAATGCCCTAAAGAATGGTGAAATCACTTTAGTATGCACAAGACGTGGAGATTTAGGTCCTGCAATTCATACTGCATTTGGATTATTCTTTATCTTATTAATGCAATATTCAGTTTTAAGAAGACCTGGAACAGAAAAATCTAGAATTCCACATTTCTTGTATATTGATGAATTTTCAGATTTTGTTGGAGATGCAACAGATTCATTATTCACTTTATACAGAAAATATAAAGTAGCAACTATAATTTCTGTTCAAAACTTATCACAATTGGATGGAAAAGATAAACGTCATAGACAAATTATTGTTTCAAACTGTTCTAATAAAATGGTATTTGGAAATAACTCTCCAGAAGATAATGATTGGTGGTCATTAGAAATTGGTGAGAAGAAAGATTGGAGCTTTAAAAATAACTATGATACTTCTAAGGGAGACTATTCTGCAACACTTTCTGATATAAAATATGAGAATAAGATAAAATATAAACCAGGAAAAATACAAGCACTTAAGTTTAAACAATGTTTCTATAAACTTAGAAATTTATCTGGAAAAAGCGACACTGGTGTTGCAAATTTAAGTTTCCTATCAGCTTCTTATACTCAACCAAAAACATCTAAAATATATGCTTTTGATAAATATGGTTCTAGTGGAGCTGTAACAGATGATACTGATAATGTTGATTCTAAGGCAAAGAAATCAAACTTAAACAACTATCATTTTGGTGATGATATTCAAGAAGAAATTGATCCAATAAAAGTAGACACTGCAGATGCTAAATACTTATTTAACAATGAAGACGCAATTGTATTTGATTTAAAAAGAGATAAGAAATCTAAATAAATTATATACTAAAAGGAAATGTGCATTAGTATGAGTAATACTTAGAAAAAAATATGCATAAGCCGAAGCACTACATTAAATATGCATTAATCCAAATATAAAAATATGTAATAGTACATTAAAAAGAATATTCAAGTCGAAACTCAAATAATTTATTTAAAATTAATAATCTATAATTTTACAATAAATTTGAAGATGTTTTGACATAGAATATTCTTTTTAAGTATTATTTCAGGTTTTATAAATAATATATCTTTTAATATAATTTTATCCTAATAATTTTATTGTCTCATTTTCTATTTTGTATTTATTTGTTTCTTTATCTAATTTAAACGCAACTAAACTTTGATCTAGTTTTCCTTCGTTTTGTCTTAAATCTGTTGTAAATAGTAGATTTATTTTTTCTGGTTCCAATCCATTCATTACAATTATTTTAAAACATTCTGCCATATGACGTTCATCTTCGCATTGAAGAATTAATTGTGGAAGCATTCTAAATCCTGAATCCATTGATGAGAAGTTTGAATAAAAGTCTTTGTATAATTTCATTCTATCTTCTAATTTTTTCTCCCATTCTTCTTCTCTTCTAATTATTTCAAAGATTAAGTCTATACTTTTTTCTTGTTTGCTAAGTGTTATCTTTGGTCCTGTTGTTTTGAATGCCTTGTTCATATTTTTTGCTGTAATTTGTGTTTTTACTTGATATCCTGCAAAAGCTTGTACCTTATTTTTATATGCTATTAAAGTTTGATTTGCTGCAAGTCTTTTTTTAATCATTGCAACAGGTTTTGTGTTATCTGTTGGTTGCCATTTACATTCTATACCTCTTGAATTTAATAGATATTTTCCCATCTTTTCCATACAGTATACTCTGTAAATGCCCTTACCATCTTCAGAATTGAAGTAATATCTTGTTAATATTTTTGTTTTTACTAATTGCTCTAATTTATTATTCAATTTATCTTGAGATTTAAGTTCATATTTATCTGTATCTAAAAGACAGAATAATTGTCTTGATGTTATAAATTCGAACTCATTTACTAATTCCATAATTTTAAAATGAACATCTGATATATGTCCTACATTTATTTTTTGTATTATTTGGTTTATAGACACATATCCGTCTTTTCCGTCAAATACCTTTATTTCTCCTTCTCTTATTGCAAAAGGAGATACTTTTGTTTTAATCTCTGAATCTTCTACCATTTTTCTCTTTCCCCCTATAATTATACTAATTTTAGTTTTATTATCATTTGGTATTATAACAATTTTATTCTTCCACATTTTTTTAAATTTGTCAATAGTAAGCTTATTTCATTAGGCTTTCTACTTCTTTTGCAGTCAAATAACGCCATTTTCCTATTTCTAAGTTTTTTACATCTAAGCCAGCAACTTTTCTTCTATGTAAAGCAAGCACTTTTTTATCTATTGCTTCACACATTTTTCTAACTTCTCTATTTTTTCCTTCATGTATTGTTATTTGTACTCTAGAAAATTGCTTTTCTTCATCTGTTTTTAGTATTTTAACTTTTGCCTTTCCAGATGTGTAGTCTTCTATTTTTACACCATTTTCTAATTTCTCTACATCCTCTTTTGTTACAATTCCTTTTACGGTAACTGTATATGTTTTTTCAACTTCGTTTTTAGGATGTGTAATTTTGTTTATAAATTCTCCGTCATTGCTTAGAAGTATTGCACCAGATGTATACATATCTAGTCTTCCAACTGGTAATATTTTTTCTTTAACTTTTACTAAATCTAATACTGTTGGCCTATCAAATTGATCTTTTACAGTTGTAACATAGCCTATTGGCTTGTTTAATAATATATATACGTGTTTTTCTATTTTATCTACTTTTACTCCGTCAAATTCTACAATATCATTTTCTGGTTTTATTTTTGTTCCAAGTTCTGTAACAATTTTGCCATTTACTTTTACCCTGCCAGCTAAAATGTATTCTTCACATTTTCTTCTGGCTGCAATTCCATTATTGGCTAAATATTTTTGTAGTCTTTCTTCCATTTTTATTTTTCCTTTCGAAAGATTATTTTTTTGTAATTAACTTCTATTCTTATTAGATATGTCTTCTATAAATTAAAATATAAAAAATTTAGAATATTATAACTTTAGTATCTAAATATTTAACTTGGGCTGTCTAGTTTTGCTAATACTTTTTTAAAGTACTCTGGTAATTCTGCTTCCAAGTGCATTTCTTTATTTGTTACTGGATGCTTAAATTCTAGACTTTTAGCATGTAGCATTTGCCCTTCTACTCCAAATTCGTTTTTCCCGTTTGAGTATACCATATCTCCAACAACTGGATGTCCAATATATGCCATATGAACCCTTATTTGATGTGTTCTTCCTGTATCTATTTTAAGTTCTAGTAATGTATATTTACCATATCTTTTTAGTACTTTAAAATGTGTTATTGCGTCTTTTCCTTTCGCATCTACAGCCATTTTCTTTCTGTCTTTTGTACTTCTTGCAATTGGCATATGTATTGTTGCTTCATCTTCTGGAACATTTCCCTTTACAAGCGCAATATATTTTTTTGTAACTTTTCTTTCTTGAATTTGTTTGCTCATATTCATATGTGCCAAATCGTTTTTTGCAACTATTAATAGCCCAGATGTATCCTTATCTAGTCTATGTACTATTCCTGGTCTTATTTCTCCTCCTATTCCAGATAAACTATCTTTGCACATTGCAAGTATTGCATTTACCAAAGTTCCATCTGGGTTTCCATTTGCAGGATGCACAACCATTCCTTTTGGTTTATTTACAACTATTATATCATTATCTTCGTACACAACAGGCACAGGTATGTCCTGTGCCTCTAATTTTATTTCTTTGGGCTTAGGTATGTCTATTGTTAATATATCTCCTATTTCTGGTTTATACGAAGCTTTTTGTAATTTATTATTTACTAATATTTTTTCTTCATCTAATAGTTTTTTTACCATTGTTCTAGATAAATTTAAGCCACATTCTTCTGATATAAAGCTGTCTAGTCTTTTCTTTTGATTGTTTTCTTTTACAATCACTGTTTCCAATTTTATTCTCCTCTTTGATATATTACAAAATTATCATCTTTATATAGTTCTGTATATTTTGAATCTCTTGAAATAAGCATATTCAATTTTGAATTTTTTGCAACTATTATATGTGTTATTCCATATTGCTCAAATGTATTTTCATAATATCTTGATATTCCAGAAGTTTTTATATAATCTGAGAAAATATCTCTTCCTTCAAATTTTCCTTCTGAATTTTTACTACCATTAAATTCTGGTGCATACAAGTCTGCTCTCGAGTCTATAAATACTGGTATGTCTTGATATAATAAATAGCTTCCGTAATTGTATTCATTAAATAATTTTATATTGTCTAAATCCAAGTTTTCCTTCATCCAAGCAGCTGCTTCAACTGGATATGTAGAAGTACTTACATATTTGTCATTTAATTTTGGTTTTACTTCTATTACAGAAAATAGTACAACAATTAAAAATGCTACAGTTGTTCCTAAACTTGTTGCAAGTAGTTTTTCTAGCTCTTTTAAGCCTCTCTCATCATATTTATCGAATAACTCTACAATCATTTTTGTTAATATTGCCGCTCCAAATAACAAGAACATAGACTCTTGTCTTCTAGTCATAAACATTAGAAATGCAAGTCCAGCAAGCATAAATAAATCTTTTAATCTTATTTTAACATCTGTAAATATTAGCAATGCAAATACTGCTGTTATTACAACCAATAATTCTGGGTTATTTATTAGTGTTAAAGGCAAGTGTTCACTTATATTTTCTGTTGTGTTACCTTTCATTGTTTTATATAAATATGTGTATGGAGTGTCTCCAAGAGGTGTTAATAATCCTGTAAATGCACATATTACCATTATTAAGATTAACCATTTTACTGCTTTTATTTTTGTATATCTTATTCTATATGGCTTAGCTCTTCTTTCTTCTCTAGCTTTTATTATTTTGTTTTCATAGACTTTTTCTTCGTCAATTTTAGAAATAAATAAATTTATTTTTTCGTTATATTTTTCTATGTTGCCTTCTTTTTTAGCTTTCTTTTGATATTTTTTTATTGAATTATTGTAATACCACATTCTCATTTTATGTATTAGGTTTGCATCTATAATTGTATATATTAAATATTCTGCAACATATGGCATAAATATTACAAAGAAGAATGGCCATACCGCACAGTGAAGGTTGGCAATTGCAATTGATATTAAAATTATTCCAGCTGCATATCTTTTCTTTTTGGTTTCTAAGAAATTTTCTATTAATAAAATTGTAAGTTCTAATAATATGAAAGTTACAAGTTGTGCACGAGCAGCTATATAAGCATTAAACATAAACATTGTACCTATTGTAATTATAAATGACATTGGCCTATTTTTAGATATTTTTACATTTGTAAAATAAATTGTAACACCTAAAATTGCTGAAAATACTAATGTAGATATAAATATTCCAGTAAAACCACCTACACTATATATAAGGTAAATCATAAGATCATATGCCCAATGAGGATAAGTATATGGTAAATTTTCATGCCAAGAAAATGGATCTTGCATATCTACTGTTTTTGTATTTACTATATGTTCTCCTATTTTTATTGTATAATATGTATCATTTTGTAATGTAACCGGACATATTGCAGCACTAAATATTATTATTGCCACAACAGCTAGTATTGTTACTTTTATGCCTATTATTTTAGGTGAATCTTCCTGTTTTATTTTTTTTGCTTTTACTTTTCCATTTTTTTCTTTCTCTTTATCTTTTTTATTTAACACATTTTTTCTCCTTTTGTATAGTATTTTTTCATTGACAATTATATCAGTTTACCTCTTAAAGAGCAATATAAAAGAGAAAAAGTTTTTGCAAAACTACCTTTGAGTAATTTTGTTTTTTGCTTTTTCCCTTTTGTTTATTACATTTTTCAATTATTGTAATTGCTTTGCAACTTCTTCAGCAAAGTTTTCTTCTTTTTTCTCTATTCCTTCGCCTCTTTCAAGTCTTGCAAATTTTGTAACTGTTGCACCTTTTTCTTTTAATAATTGGCTAACTTTTATATCCGGATTTTTAACAAATTCTTGATCTAATAAGCATATTTCAGCATAGAATTTTCCAAGTCTTCCTTGTACCATTTTTTCTGCTATAGCTTCTGGTTTTCCTTCATTCATAGCTTGGATTTTTAGGATTTCCATTTCTTTGTTTACTCTTTCTTGAGGAACTTCTGCTTCATTTAAGAATTCTGGTTTTGCAGCTGCTATTTGCATACAAATATCTTTTGCAAGTTCTTCTGTTCCGTTTTCCATTTCTACAAGTACTGCAATTTTTCCTTCTCCATGGATGTATTTTGCAACTATTCCATTTGCAGATTCGAATCTTGCAAATCTTCTTATTGATATATTTTCTCCTATTGTTGCAATTTTATCTGTTAAAACATCTTTTACAGTTTTTCCTGCTTCTACCATAGATTCTTCTGCAAGTAATGCTTCTACATCTGCTGGATTGTTTAATGCAACTTGTTTTGCAACATCACTAACAAATTTCTTGAATTCTGCATTTTGTGCAACGAAGTCTGTTTCTGCATTAACTTCAACAACTGCTCCTAATTTTCCGCCTTCTGCAACATATCCTTCAACTAATCCTTCTGCAGCAATTCTTGATGATTTTTTTGCAGCTTTTGTTATACCTTTTTCTCTTAGTAATTCCATAGCTTTTTCCATATCACCATTTGTTTCTGTTAATACTTTTTTGCAGTCCATCATTCCTGCACCTGTTTTTTCTCTTAATTCCTTTACTTGGCTTGCTGTTATCATTTTATATCCTCCTTTTTATTATCGCCCAAATTTGGCGTCCTTATTTAGCGAATTTAATTAAACAATAAGGGATAGGGCAGATGCCCTACCCCTCTCTTGGTATTGTTTTTATTTTTGTTATTATTTATTTTCTGTTTCTTCAGCTTCTGCTACAACTTCTTCAATATCTTTTGGTTCTTCTGTAGCTTCTTCTTGAGCATCTTCTGATTCAGCTTCTAGAGCTTCACCTTGACGTCCTTCTATTATTGCATTTGCCATAACATCTGCTATTAATTTAACAGCTCTTATAGCATCGTCATTTCCAGGTATTACATAGTCAACATCTTCTGGATTGCAGTTTGTATCTACTAATCCTATTGTTGGTATGTTTAGTTTTCTAGCTTCTAATACAGCATTTCTTTCTTTTTTAGGATCTACTAAGAATATAACTCCTGGTAGTTCTGTCATTTCTTTTATTCCACCTAAGTTTTTATCTAGTTTTTCCATTTCTTTCTTTAATAGAATTACTTCTTTTTTAGGTAGTACATCAAATGTACCATCTTCTTCCATTTTTTCTAGTTGATTTAATCTTTCAACTCTCTTTTTGATTGTATCGAAGTTTGTAAGCATTCCACCTAACCATCTTTGGTTTACGTAGAACATTCCGCTTTTTTCAGCTGCTTCTTTCATACAGTCTTGAGCTTGTTTTTTAGTTCCTACAAATAGAACTGTTTTTCCTTCCTCAGCTTGTTCTCTTAAGAATTCATAAGCTTCGTCAATTTTTTTAGATGTTTTTTGTAAGTCGATGATGTGAATTCCGTTTCTAGCTTGGAATATGTATTCAGCCATTCTAGGATCCCATCTTCTTGTTTGATGTCCAAAATGAACACCAGCTTCTAGTAATTGTTTCATTGCAACTACTGCCATAATTTTTTCCTCCTTTTAGTTTTACCCTCCACAAATTTTCCAACACTTATAAGGAACTTTTATACTAAAAATTTTATAAAAGCACTGCCTTTTAAGCTAAGATTTGTGTGCGTATTTTCAACAGGAATTATTATATCAAAAAAATAGTGTATTTGCAAGTACTTTTTGCATTTTTCCTAATTTTCCTAATTTTCTATAATTTTAAATTTGTTTCGTATTTTCTATTTTCTTTTTCTTCTTTTTATGATAAAATGTGACAAAATATGAATAAAAATTTTATTTTTATGGAGGTAACAAATGAATTTAAATAAATGTGAACGTTGTGGTTGTTTTTTTGCATCTAAAGATTGTGTATGCCCTAATTGCAGAGCTAAAGATGAAAACGATATAAATCAGTTGAAGAATTTTTTAACAGACTCTGATAATTCTGTTTCAGTTGAAACTCTATCTTCGGAAACTGGTGTTTCTTTAAAAAATGTAAATAGATATTTGCAAGATAAAGATTTGTATTTAACACTTACAAATTTAGGCTTAAATTCTAGTTCAGATTTTCCAAATATAAATTTATTTTAAAATAGAATGACTCTTTAAATCTTAGGTTTTGAATTTTTTATACAGTTAAAAATTTATTGGTACACTCAAATTTTAAAAATAAATTCTAGTGCGCAATAAAAAAGAATTAGTGTGATATCTTACAAAATAAAAGGAGTTCTTTAATTAAGTAGTTTTAGATAAAACTAAAATACTTAAATTAAGAGCTCTTTTTATTTCTATTTATTATTATTTTACTACTTCTAGTATATCTGGTATTTTTTCTGCTTTATGATCACAAATTATATAGTTTTGTTTTAGCTTTTCTACTGCCAATTTTCCTTTTTCTTCGTTATTTGCATAAATAAATGCAACAGTATCCCCATTTTCTATATGGTCATCAACCTTTTTACAAAGTTCTATTCCAACACTATAATCTATGTTATCTTCCTTTTTTTCTCTTCCGGCACCTAAATGCATTGCGATTTTTCCTACTTCTTCTGCATTCAATTTTGTAACATATCCTTCTTTTTCGACTATTACTGGAAGTTTATATCTTGCCTTTGCGAATTTTTCAGTATTTTCTATGTAACTAATATCTCCACTTTGATTTTGAATTAACTCTAAAAACTTTGCATAAGCATTTCCATTATAAATAGCTTCTTCGATTTTTCTCTTATTATCTTCTATATTGTTGCCTTTTCCGTCTAACTTTAACATATATGCTCCAAGTTCTAGTACAACTTCTTTTACATCTGGTTCTAACTTACCTTTTAGTGCTTCCACAGTTTCTATAATTTCTAATGTATTTCCAATCATTCTTCCTAAAGGTTGATCCATATTTGTAATTACACAAACTGTTTCTTTTTTAGCTAATTTTCCTATGTTAATCATTATTTTTGAAAGTTCTTCTGCTTCTTCTTTTGTTTTCATAAATGCACCGCTTCCGCAAGTTACATCTAGCACAATTTTACTTGCTCCTGCAGCAATTTTTTTACTCATTATACTAGAGCTTATAAGTGGAATGTTTGCAGTACAATTTATTGAATCTCTTAATGCATATATTTTTTTATCTGCTGGTGCTAAGTTCATTGTTTGACCAATTAAGCTTATTCCAATTTTATTTACATTGTTTATAAATTCATCTATGCTAATTTCTGTTTTATACCCAGGAATTGCTTCCAATTTATCCTTTGTTCCCCCTGTGAAGCCTAGTCCTCTTCCAGACATTTTTGCAACTTTTACTCCAAGTGATGCAACAACTGGCATTAGAATTAATGTTATTTTATCGCCAATTCCTCCTGTGCTATGCTTATCTACAACATCTCCTATTTTTGATAAGTCTAATACATCACCAGAATAAGCCATAGCTAACGCTAAATGTGTTATTTCTTCTTCATCCATTCCGTTAATATAAATTGCCATAACAAGTGCAGCAGCCTGATAATCTGGAATATTTCCAGCTGTATATTCTTTTACAAAATATTCTATTTCTGCTTTAGATAATTTTTTATTATTTTGTTTTTTCTCTATAATATCTAATATATTCATATCTAGTTATTTTCTCCTTTTACATATAAATTTTAGTTTCAAATTTATAGTTTGTTCTCTCAAAGTTTAATCACATTTAATATTCTATTTATTTGGCTGCAATTTTTTTCTATGATTATTATCGTCAATGTTTTTTATTGCAATCACCAAATTTTATATAAAATGTTTTATAAAGGATTTTCTATGTATTGGACAAGGTCCGTATTCTTTTATAGCATTTATGTGTGCTGCTGTTCCATATCCTTTATGTTTTATAAAGCCGTATTGAGGATACACTTGGTCCCACTCTCTCATTATTCTGTCCCTTGTAACTTTTGCAATTATTGATGCACACGATATAGAATAGCATTTAGCATCACCTTTTATAATTGATTCATATGGAATACCGTCTGTATCTATTTTAGTTAAAGCATCTACTATTATTAAATCTGGTCTTGGATTTAGCTCTTTTACAGCCATTGTTAAACCTTCTTTTGTTGCATTTAATATATTTATTCTATCTATCTCTTTTTGGTCTATTATACCAACACCATAGCTAATAGCTTCGTTTGTTATAATTTCAAATAATTCTTCTCTTTTCTTTTCTGATACTTTTTTAGAGTCATTTACTCCTTCTATCATAGAATTTCTTGGCATTATGCAAGCAGCCACAACAACTGGACCTGCAAGTGGTCCACGCCCTGCTTCATCTATTCCACAAATATATTGTAAATTTTTTTCTTTATATAAGTTTTCTTCTATTTCTTTAAGATTTATTAACCTTTGTTCTTCTTTTTCTTTCATATTTTTCCTTTCTAAAAATTACATTTTGAATTTTAAATATTAATTTAACTTTATTGCTTACTATTATTAAATTTTAACAATATCAAACATTATTTTTCTTTGTTTTCAATTGTTTCGGTTACTTCTTTTATTTGAGATAATCTATATAGTGTCTCTGTTTTATTATATTTAAACCCTTTTGTCATTATAATTTCATATTCATCATAATTAACAAGATAATAGCTGTCTTCATAATTTGTAATTTCTAGTCCTGCTTCTTGTAAGTCTTGATCTTTTAATACATAATATTTTTCATATTCTTCTTCTGATAAAACATTTTTATTTAAAAACTCTTGTACAAGTGGGTCGTCCATTGCCTCAGCTATTTTAGTACCAAGATATACCTTATCCTTTTTTTCGGCTGTACGTTTATCCATATAGTCCTTAACTTTCCATTGTACCTGAAGCATATCTGTTTTTACCGTTTGTAATTTTGCTTCTCCATATTTCATTCTAATAAAATATACTCCCATTGCAACTATAATTCCTATTATAACTACAAGTATTATCGTTTGTATTGTTCCCATTGCTTTATTGCTTTTCATTTTTATTTTCCTTTCTTGCCATTATCCAGTATTTTGCATTCCTAATTATATATTGTAATAAATAAATTTGCAAGTATAAAAAAATCGACTGCCTTTCTCTTGGCAGTCGATAAGAAAATAAAAGGGGATGTTTTTATTTTTTAGTTAGTAACGGAATAACTATTTACTAACTATGGTTATATAATACCAATGGATTTTGTTCTTTTTGTGAACTAAATGTAACTACTTTGTATTTATTTTTGTTCTTTTAAAGTTAATTTAAGTTCTTTTTCTTGGCCTTTTCTATTTATTGTAATTGTCATTTCGTCACCAATACTATGTTTATTTTTTACTGTATTTAATTCTGTCATTGTTTTTACTTCTTGACCATCAGCTTTTACAATTACGTCTCCAGCTTTAATTCCTGCTTCTTCTGCTGCTGAATATTCTTCTACAGACACTACATATATTCCTTCAACTAAATTGTTTCTTGACGCTGTTTTTGAGTCTAAGTCTCTACCACTTATTCCTATATATGGTCTCTTTACTTTATTATATTGAATTAATTGTTCATATATTGGTTTTGCGGAATTTATTGGAATTGCAAAGCCCATTCCTTCTACACCTGTTGCAGAAACTTTTAGTGTATTTATTCCTATTACTTGGCCTTTGCTATTTACTAAAGCTCCTCCGCTGTTTCCAGAGTTTATAGCAGCATCTGTTTGAATTAGTGTAAATGTTTTTCCGTCCGAGTCTGTAACTTCTCTATTTACAGCACTTATTGCACCTACTGTAACTGTGCTTTGCATTCCCAAAGGATTTCCTGCTGCCATTGAATATTCTCCAACAAGAACTCTATCAGAATCTCCAAGTTCTGCTGCTGTTAATCCAGTTTTTTCTATTTTTATAACTGCTAAATCTGTTTCCGTATCTGTTCCTACTACTTTTGCTTCATATTCTGTTTCATCATTGTATAAATATACAATAACCCTAGAGGCCTCTCCTAAAGAATATGTTGTAGAGCTTGAACTTGAATTTACAACGTGGTTATTTGTTAATATATATCCATCTTCACTTAATATTATTCCAGATCCTTCTGCAGAAGCTGTTGTCTGTTGAGTTAGAAATATTGAGTTTACTGGATATTCTACTTTTATTCCAACTATTGATGGTAGTATTTTTTTAGCAACTGCTATTCCTGTTTCTGAATAATTTTCTAAAGATATTTGTGTTGTATTAATTGCTGTACTTGTTGTATCTGTACTTGTTTCTACAGATTTATTATTTGTTTCTACTAACCTTTCTTTTATAGTAGGTACTCCAAAGCAAGTACCAAGCACTATTCCAGCACCTAAAACTCCACTTAAAAATGGCACTGCCACTGTTTTTCCAAAGTTAAAATTAGATTTATTTTTTTCACCTTTACTTTGATTTACTGTTTTAAATTCTTTGCCAGATTTATTGTCTATTACTCCATCTGGTGTTTTTACATCTTTGTTTTCTTCCATTTGTTTTCTTCCTTCCTAACTTATATATTAATATTGTATCCTTAACTATTATTATAATACACTAGATTTGTGAATAGATTGTGAACTTTTTGTTAGAAATTCGTTACAATTAAGATTTTAATTCATAGTAAAAAGTTCAAGCCTTTTTAGTTTCAAAAATCGCCCAAGGGGGCGTCCCCTTTGGGCGAAAAATTTTGAAATTTTTAATATACATATGTTTCTGGATTTACTCTTGTTCCGTTTAATCTTATTTCGAAGTGTAAGTGATTTCCTGTTGAATTTCCAGTTGAACCAACTGCTGCAATTACGTCTCCTGCTTCTACTTCTTCTCCAACTTTTGCATATAATTTGCTACAGTGACCATAATATGTTTGTACTCCATTTTCGTGGTCTATTATTATTAAATATCCATATCCACTCATCCATCCAGAATAAGATATTGTTCCTCCTGCTGATGCTTTTATGGCTGTTCCAGCAGGTGCTGCTATGTCTAATCCACCGTGTGCGTGGTCTCTTACACTAGATTCCACTACTCCATATCTTGATGTAATGTTTCCTACTACTGGTTTTACTGAAAAATATACTCCATTGAATGTAGCTTTTTCAATTCTTTCTTGTTCGTCTTTTATCTCCCTTAGGTCTGTATCTATGCTAGATTTTGCAACAGCTAGTTCTACGGTTCCAACTTCTTCTAAGTTTTGCGTATATTGTTCTTCTATTGAAACTTCAGCTACATCTTCTGAATACTCTTCTTTCATATCTGAAACGATGTTTTCAGCTTCGTCCAAAGTGTTTACATATGTTTTTATTTTGTTGTTTACTGCTATTGCATATACTTTATATGTTGTTGTTGCATTTTCTGCAAGTATGTTTATAATTTCTTGTTCATCAGTTTCTTTATTACTACTTAATTTAAGTTCATATGTTAATGGCGCATTTAATGTTGTAAATACTGCACATTCATTATCTGATGTTAAAACTTTGCAATTTATTAGTTCTTCCATTGCTTGCTTACTTTTTACATAGCCTATTGTTTCGCCGTTTAGTTTTACTTCGTATAGTGGATTATATTTTATAAATACAATTAACATTATTATAAATAAGGCTGCTGTAATGATTGCTAGCAATTTAAAAAGTTCTTTTGTGCCGTGTTTTAACCTAATTTTTAAAATAATTTCACGCTCCTTTTTACCGCGACAAATTCTATTATACTACATATTCTGCCAAAATGCAAATTTTTTATGCATTTTTCTCGCTAAGTTCTACCAAATTCACATTTGAACTTTGTATTGCTTTTTGTATTTCCATTAGTACTACTGGCATTACAGAAATTATTATTGTTATTAACCATTGCTCAATATTTAATGGTTTTAGACTAAATATTTCTGCAAGTTTTGGTATTATTACAACTATTATTTGCATTAATGTTCCTAATATAACTGCTCCAATTAAAAATTTATTTTCAAATAGTCCACATTTAAATATACTTTCTGTGCTTTTTATGTTTAAACTATGTACTAATTCTATTAATCCTATTGCAACAAATGCCATTGTTCTGCCTATTTCTAGTCCCCAAAATTTATTTCCTATTGAAAAAGCTACTAGTGTAAGTGTTCCAATCATTAATCCTTCTATTATTATTTTACTCCATAATCCTCCTGCAAATATGCTTTTCTTTGGATTTCTTGGCATTTTTTCCATTATATTTTTTTCTGGTTTTTCTAGTCCAAGTGCAATTGCAGGAAGTGAATCTGTAACTAAATTTACCCATAATAATTGTATTGCAAGTAGTGGTGATTTCATTCCTAAAATTAATCCTAAAAATATTGTTACAATTTCGCCTATGTTTGTTGCAATTAAAAAATGTATTGCTTTTTTGATGTTATCAAATATATTTCTTCCTTGTTTTATTGCTTCTACTATTGTTACAAAATTATCATCTGTTAAAACCATATCTGCCGCATTTTTTGCAACATCTGTACCTCCTTTTCCCATAGCAATCCCGATGTCTGCATTTTTTAATGCGGGAGCATCGTTTACTCCATCTCCTGTCATTGCAACAACTCCTCCTGTTACCTGAAATGCCTTTACAATTCTTACTTTATGCTCTGGCGAAACTCTGGCAAATACCGAATATTTTTTTATATTTTTTTCTAATTCGTCTTTACTCATTTTTTCTAATGTTTGACCATCTATTGCTAGGTCATTTTTTCTTAGTATTCCTAATTCTTTTGCAATTGCCTTGGCTGTTTGCAAGTGGTCTCCGGTTATCATTACTGTTTTTATTCCTGCTTTTCTGCAAGTTGCAACAGCTTCTTTTACTCCCTCTCTTGGTGGATCTATCATTCCTATTAATCCACAAAACACAAGATTGTTTTCCACATTTTCTGCACTATTTAAGTTTGGCATTGTGTCTACATCTTTATATGCCACTGCAATTACTCTTAAAGCTCTTTGTGCCATTTCTTGGTTTTGCAATTTTATTAATTCCTCTATTTCGAATACTGGAAGTATTTGACCATTCTTATAATACTTAATACATTTTCTTATTAACACATCTGGTGCTCCCTTTGTTATTATTCTATATTTATTTCCTATTTTGTGAATAGTTGTCATCATTTTTCTTGTTGAATCAAATGGAAGTTCATTTATTCTTGGCATTTGTTCGTATAAATATGATTTACTAATTCCATTTAATAATGCTGCATTCGTAATTGCAACCTCTGTTGGTTCCCCTTTTGCTTCTTTTGTTCCATTTATATGCTCTTCTGTTGTATCTGTACACATTGTTGCAAGCTCTAATATCATTTTTTTATTTCTAGATGTGCCATCACAGTCTTTAATTGTTGTTACAGTCATTTTATTTTGTGTTAATGTACCTGTTTTGTCTGAACATATTACAGTACTACTTCCTAAAGTTTCTACGGCAGGTAATTTTCTAATTATGCTATTTTTCTTTGCCATTTTTGTAACGCCTATAGATAACATTATTGTTACAATTGCAGGTAGACCCTCTGGTATAGCAGCAACAGCAAGGCCTACAGATGTCATAAACATTTCTATAATAGGAATTTTTTTAAATATTCCTATTACAAATATAAGAATGCAAATTACTATACAAACTATTGCAAGTGTTTTTCCAACCTCTCCAAGCTTTTTTTGAATTGGTGTTTCTGGTGCTTCATCTTCTATTATCATTCCCGCAATTTTCCCAACTTTTGTATTCATTCCAGTATCTACAACAACTGCCTCTGCGTGGCCATTTACAACTATTGTAGTTGCAAATGCCATGTTTTTCATATCTGCAACTGCAATATCATTATTTAAAACTTTATCTGCTTCTTTCTCCGATGGAACTGTTTCACCAGTTAAACTTGACTCTTCTATTTTTAAATTATAACTTTTTATTAATCTACAATCTGCTGGAACATAATTTCCAGTCTCTAAAATTACAATATCCCCTGGTACTACTTCTGATGCTTTTACTTCTTGCACTTTTCCATTTCTTATAACCTTTGCAACTGGGGCTGTCATTTTCCTTAATGCTTCTATCGATTTTTCTGCCTTTTGCTCCTGAACTAGTCCCATAATTGCATTAAAAATTACAATTGCAATTATAATAATAGAATCTATATAATCCGACTCTCCATTCATTTTTGAAACAACTGCCGAAATTATTGCAGCTATTATAAGAGTTATTATCATAAAATCGTTAAATTGTTTTATGAATTTTATGAATATACTCTCTTTTTTCTTCTCCTTTAAAGTATTTTTTCCATATTTTTCTAGTCTTTGTTTTACTTCATTTTCATTTAGTCCTTTATAACTCGTTTTTAATTCTTTAAAAATTTGACTTATTTCTTTAGTTTGCCACATAAAAAATTCCTCCTTTTTTTATAAATACTATTCAACCTGTCCAAATAATATTCTAAAAAAAGGAAAAAGCTTAAAAGTCATTATAACTCTAAGCTTTTTCTGTTTTTCATTTTATAATTTTATTATGCTTTTGGTGATTAATTTTGTAGCTTTTAATTTATATTTTTTTATTGTACTAAATATAAAGTAGGACGAGTTCCCATGTAGCTAGGTGATAATGAACCTAAAAGTAAAGCATAGGAAGAAAAAAGGTCTTCCTTTTCATAGTAACCACCTCTGGCAATTCTATACTGTTGTCCACTGGCTTCTTGTGTAAGTTCAGCATAATTTCCTGCAAAATCATATATATTGTTTGCTTTCCAATTTTCACTGAATCCAGTATTTTGCGGACTTCCATGTCCATCTACTGTATTATTATTATAATTTCCCCAAGTTACTGGATTCGTTATACTAAATCCAGAATTCTCTAGCCATTTACAGGTTGCATCCCATTGTAATCCCCATATCATTTGAGTTTTTACTTTAGATCCATTTGCCAATTTTTTGCATTTTTCATAAAAAGTTTCCCAAACAGATGATGTTTGAACAGTTCCTGTCTTTTCACCATCTCCGGATAGTTCATATCTTCCTATATAAAATCCATGATATCTTTCTAAACTTTCTATCATCTCATCATATTCACTTACTAGTGTTTCTGCTTCTTGTAGATATTTTGAACTACTAGATCCAGATGAAGAACCTCCAGACGTCGATCCTCCAGACGCCGATCCTCCAGACGATCCACCTGTTGGACGATAGACTAAGTCAGGTTCTCTAATCCCTCTTTCATCTCCAGGTTTCACCCTTGTTACTCCACTTATTATTTTTGAGTTTGTATATTTTTTTGTTTTTACTCCTGTATCTCCAGAAATTGCAATTCCAGCTGTTACAGAGGTATATAAATCGCTTGGCTTTTCTACGGGCACCCATACCCATTGATTTCCTGCTAAATCTCTTCTTACGTCTTCTTTTCCTTTATCCAATTCTTTATCTGCTATATTATCTGAAATAACTATTCCTTTTGCTTTTGTTCCTCCTACATAATAATAGCCTTCTGGTATTGTTACTCCATCTGCTGCTGGATCATAATCAACTGAGCCATTTTCTTCATTGCCAGAGTCTATTTTGTTTACATAATCTAATAATTCTTGTTCTAAACTATTCATTGACTTTTCAGTGTTTATTCTTGCTTGTTCTGTTTTATCTCTTGCTTCTTGCGCCTTAGTTATTATTCCATTTTCTCCTAACACTAAGTTTAAACTTATTCCTGCTAGTATTAATAAAACTACTATTGTTACGACCAAAGCAACTAGGGTTATTCCGTT
>CAKOVP010000005.1 GCA_934122035.1 uncultured Clostridia bacterium
CGATAAAATATTTTCTGTAAAATAAAAAAAGAAGCTATTAAAATAATAGCTTTTTTGTGGTGACCCCTACGGGAATCGAACCCATGATTCGGCCTTGAGAGGGCCGCGTCTTAACCGCTTGACCAAGGGGCCAGTTAAATTACTTTATTAATATAACATTTTTTTATAACTTAGTCAACTGGTTACAAAAATAAAAGTGAAATAATTTGCAAATTAGAAGATAATGTGCTAAAATAAGACTTTGTAAGCAATTTTTTCTCTAACAACAATTGTTGTTAGATACAACTAGAGATGGAGGTCTCTATGAAAAAGGTAAAGGTCTTAGCTGTAAACATTCAGTGCGTTGCAATCGAAGTAAATGGCAAAATGGAATTTATGCCAATCAATTTCTTGCCTGAGGAAGCAAAAAACGTTAAACCTGGTGATATGGTGATGTTTGATGCAAATGAGCACACGATTGTGGGCGTAGCTAAGCACTGATAGCTAAAAAAATAAACATGGAAGCTTTTCTATAAAGTTTCTGTGTTTGTTTTTTTATAAAGCATGAAATTGAATGTACAAACATTTTTGAATATAAAAAGTTATTATATTCCTTGATTTTACCACTATTTTGTTATAGAATAGCAAAAAATAACTTTAATAGAGGAAGAATATGTTTGAAGATATAAAAGTTATAAAAAGAGACGGAAAAAAAGTTGACTTCGATGGAAGCAAAATTGCAATAGCAATAAAAAAAGGATTTGACAGTGTAATTCAAGAGAATGAAAATTCTAAGTATACTGAACAGGATGTAAACAAAATTTATAATCTTGTAATTGAAGAAATAGAAAAGTTAAATACAAATAAAATAAAGATTGAGGACATTCAAGATTTAATCGAAAAACTTTTAAAACAAGAGAGTTACTTTGATGTATTTTATTCTTTTGCCGAATACAGAGAAAGAAGAGCCCAATCTAGAAGATTATTTTTTGATGAGAAAAAACAACACAAATTCTTGAAAGCTTTAGAGGATTTAACTCTAAAAAATTCTAATCAAGATAAAGATATAATTAGTCCATTTGAAAAAATGGTCGATTATGGAAGCACAATTTCTAAAGAATTTGCAAAAGCATATATGGTAAAAAAGAAAGTGGCTGAGGCTCAGGAAGCAGGAGATATTCACATACATGACTTAAATTTTATGCCAGTTGGCACAACAACTTCATCACAAATAAACCTAGAAAAAATATTTAATGAAGGTTTCAATACAAAAAATTTGCATATCAGAGAACCAAAAGACATAATGTCTTATACTGCATTAGCAGTACTAGTAATAACATTAAATCAAAAAGAGCAACATGGATGCCAGTCTATTCCTGCATTTGACTATTATATGGCACCTGGAGTTGTAAAAACGTTCAAAAAACAGCTAAAGCAGACAATGGATGATATGCTAGCATATACCGACTTAGATAAATTTGTTGCAATAAATGGAATCGAAAGGGAAATAGAGAAAATAGAAACAGTAGATTTTGATATTTCAATATTTAATAAATATAGTAGAGAATCGAAACAGGTACAAAGAATTTTCAAACTTTCTTATAATATTGCAATGAAAAAAACAGAAAAAATTACTGCTCAAGCAATGGAAGCATTTGTACATGACGTAAATGTTATAGACTCAAATGGAAAAGAAAAAATATATCCAACTATAAATTTAGGTACTGACACTTCAAGAGAAGGAAGAATGGTAATAGAAAAACTATTAGATGCAATTGATTCTGGAATAGAAAATGAACAAGAACAATTAGCTCCATTTATAATATTTAAAGTTAAAAAAGAAATAAATTTAAACAAAGAAGACATAAATTATAATTTATATAAGAAAGCCATAGAAATAGCTAGTAGGAGAGGATACCCAGCCTTTTCTATATTAGATGCAACATTTAATAAAAAATATTTTAAAGAGAATAGTCCAGATAGTGAAGTTGCATACAATTCAACCAATATGAGAGTAATGGAAAACATTATAGATGAAGAAAAGCAAATTGCATCGCAAAGAGGAAATATATCATATACAACAATAAATTTGGCAAGAATAGGAATAAAAAATAGTAAACTAATCAACCCAGAAATAGAAGGATTTGATAGCTTTTATCAAGAACTAGAAGAAAAACTAAATTTAGTAAAGGATCAATTATTGGAGAGATTCGAAACACAGGCGAACAAGAAAGTATTTGAATTCCCATTCTTTGTTCAGCAAGGAATATGGTTAGACTCAGAAAAAGCAAAAGATGAGGACAGAATTAGAAAAATAATAAAACAGGGAAACTTAGAAATAGGATTTATCGGATTAGAAGAATGCCTGATGGCACTAACAGGGAAGAAAAGAAACAATGATGAAGAAACAGCTAAATTAGGCCTCGAAATAGTAAAATTTATGAGTGAAAAAATAGAGCAGTTTAGTAATAGATATAACCTAAATTTTGCACTTATGGGCACCGAAGATAGCGAACTTGCAATGAAATTTATGAAAATGGATAAGGTGATATATGGAACACTAAAAGGAATAACAGACAAAGAGGCATACACTAATTCATTTGAAATATCTGAAGAAGATAATTTGACTAAAAAAATAAAAATAGAAGGACCATATCATGAGCTAACTCTAGGAGGGCATATGTTTAAAATAAAGGGAAAAATGACTCCAGAAAAGCTAGAAGAAACTATACAATTGGCAAAGCAAAACAATATAGGATTAATTAGATTTTAGAATAAGTGGTCAATATAATTGTATAAACTTGAATAATATGGTAGTATTTACTAGAATTATGAATAATTGTAAACTTAATTAAACCAATATTGTCTCCCATGGGATATAGTAAAAACCAAATTTACTTTTTTATTAAGGTGTTCTGTTTATAAAGAAAGGAAACTTAAAATGAATAAAATTTTAAAAAATGAGTTGTATGAAACTCCTGTATTTGAAAATATTAGAGAGGTAATAGCATATCCTGTAAAAAATTATCCAGAAAATATTGCCTTTAAAATAAAAGAAAAAGAAGGGAAAAAGGTAAGTTACAAAGAAATTACATATAAAGAACTTCAAAATCAAATAAATGCACTAGGAACAGCTTTTATAAATTTAGGATTAAAAGACAAAAGAATTGCAATAATAAGTAAGAATAAATACGAATGGGTGCTTACATATCTTGCTACAATGAATGGAACAGGAATATCTGTTCCATTAGATAAAGGTTTGCCAGAAGAAGAAATAGAATCATTGCTACAAAGAAGCTATGCAGATTGCATAGTATTTGCAGAAGAATATTTAGAAATAATAAAAAAACTGGAAGATAAAAAATCTACAAAACTTACAAAATTTATTTGTATGGATAATTTTGATAAAGAAAAATATCCTAATTTTATATACATACAAGATCTATTAAAAACAGGAGAAAAGCTTTTAAAAGATGGAAATAAAGAATTTTTGAATGCAGAAATAGACAACAAGAAATTGGCTTCTATAATATTCACATCAGGAACAACAGCAGCATCAAAAGCTGTAATGCTATCACATAAAAATATAGCTGCAAACATAACAGCAATGAGAAAAGCAGAAAAAGTGTACAGCACAGATGTAAATATGGCATTTTTACCATTACACCACACATTTGGCAGTACAGGAATGTTAATGTTCTTAAATCATGGATGCACAAACGTATTCTGCGATGGAATAAGACACATACAAGAAAATTTAAAAGAATATAAAGTAACAATATTTGTTTGTGTTCCTCTTTTGTTAGAAGCAATGTATAAAAAAATAGAAAGAGAAATAAAAAAACAAGGAAAAGAAAAACTAATAAAAATAGCAATTCCAATAAGCAATTTTCTACTAAAATTTGGAATAGATATAAGAAGAAAATTATTTAAAGACATAATAAATAATTTAGGAGGAAACCTAAGGTTTATAATAAGTGGAGCATCTGCAATAGATAAAAAAGTAGCTAAAGGTTTTAATAACTTTGGAATATTAACAGTACAAGGATATGGCTTAACAGAATCTTCACCAGTTCTTGCAGCAGAAAATGCAAAAAGCATAAAATATGGCTCAATAGGTCATCCTTTATCTGGAATAGAAATGAAAATAGACAATCCAAATGAACAAGGAATAGGAGAAATAATTGCAAAAGGACCAAACGTAATGCTAGGCTATTACGAAAACGAAGAAGCAACAAAAGAAGTATTACAAGACGGCTGGCTACATACAGGAGATTTAGGAAGAAAAGACAAAAACAATTTTTTCTTTGTAACAGGCAGAAAGAAAAACGTAATAGTACTAAAAAACGGAAAAAATATATATCCAGAAGAACTAGAAACACTAATAAATAAACTTCCATATGTAGAAGAAAGTATGGTATTTGGTTTTCCAAAAGAAGATGACTTAGTAGTATCTGTAAAAATAGTTTATAATAAAGACTACGTAAAAGAAAACTATCCAAACACATCTAAAGAAGAATTGAGAGAAAAAATATGGCAAGACATAAAGCAAATAAATACAGGACTTACAAACTACAAGCATATGAAAAAACTAATAATAACAGATGAGCCAATGATAAAAACATCAACAGCAAAAATAAAAAGATTTGCAGAAATAGAAAAAATAGTAAAAGAAGAAAGCAACTAACAATAAAATAGCTTATTGCAAAATTAATTATTTGTAATAGGCTATTTTTATTTGTAATAATTTTGTACATAAAAAATTTTTACAATTTATTTTGTAAAAGTTGACAATTTATAATTGTAAAAGTATAATTTTACTAGAAATAAAATTAAAGGTGGAATAGAAAATGGAAGAAAAAAATGCAAAACATATAAATGAAAAGCCAAAGAAGAAAAGAAAAGCACTAAAAATAATTTTAATAATATTGATAATATTAATTATTATAATAGGTGCATTAGCTGGAACATCTACTAGGTATGTAAAAAATAAATTAAGCAAAGTAAATTATACAAATGATGTACAAAAAAATGAGATATCAATAGACGAAAAAGTAGAAGAAAATTTAGCAGATTATAGAAACATTGCGTTATTTGGACTAGATACGCGTTATGATACTTTTAACGATTCAAGAAGTGATTGCATAATGATAGTAAGCATAAATAACAAAACAAATGATGTAAGACTATTATCAATATACAGAGACACATATGTCGATATAGACGGTCATGGCTTAGATAAATTTACTCACGCATATGCCTTTGGTGGAGCACAATTAGCTTTAAGTACACTAAATAAAAATTTAGATTTAAATATATCTGAATATGTAACAGTAAACTTTGAAACAGTAAGAACCATAGTAGATCAAATTGGCGGAGTTGAAATGAACATAACTTCTGCAGAAGCAAAAAGCATACCAGGAATAACTACTGCAGGAAAATACAATTTAAATGGGGAACAAGCACTTGCATATGCAAGAATTAGAAAAATAGATACAGATTATAAGCGTACAGAACGTATGAGAAATGTACTTAGTGGAGTATTTTATAAAGCACAAAAAATGAATGTATCAAAATTAAATTCTTTATTAGACACAATGCTACCACACATATCTACAAACATTAGCCCAAGCGAAATATTAAGCTTAATACCAAACGTATTATCTTATAACATAACAGAAAGTGAAGGATGGCCATATAATACAAGAGGATGGGAAGTAGGACGTTGGTATGGAATACCAGTTACACTAGAAAAAAATGTAATAGATCTTCATAAAAACTTATTTGGAGAAGAAGACTATGAACCAACACAAACAGTAAAAGATATAAGTAACAGAATAATAGAAAAAACAGGATTTAAAGAATAAATTATAAAAGCTATAAGAGCATATGAGTATATCGAAAAGTTTGTGTAAACTTTAGACCTCATATGATAAAAATTAAAAAAATTGAGTATATAGAAAACATACATAAAATAATTTTACACAATTTATTCCATATACTCAAATCCTTCTACAAAAAAGAAACGAATAGTTTAAAATTTGAACTATCCGTTTCTTTTTTATATTAGTTATTTTCACTATTATGGTAAACATTCATTACATCATCTAATTCATCAAGATTTTCTAATAATTTTTCCATTCTTTCTTGAGCCTTTTCGTCTAATGCAACATAAGTTGTTGGAACCATTTGAACCTCAGCTTCTAAAAATTCAATATTATTACTTTCCAAAGATTCTCTAACCTTAGAAAAATCTTCTGGACTAGTTGTAATAGTATAACATTCATCATCAGATTCGAAATCTTCTGCACCAGCATCTAAAGCCATCATCATAAGATCGTCTTCAGACAAACTGCAATTTTCTTTTTCAACTACGATAACACCTTTTTTGTTAAACATATAAGAAACACAACCAGAAGTTCCTAAATTACCGCCAGCTCTATCAAAAACGTGTCTAACATCTGCGGCAGTTCTATTTTTATTGTCTGTACTTGCTTCAACAATAACAGCAACACCATTTGGTCCATAACCTTCATATGTAATTTCTTCGTAATTTTCACTATTATCTGCACCAGAAGCTTTTTTAATTGCATTCTTAATTGTATCATTTGGCATATTTGCTGCTTTACATTTTGCAATTACATCTTTTAGCTTAGAGTTTCCAGCCGGGTCAGGTCCACCTTGCTTTACTGCTATTAACAATTCTCTACCTAATTTTGTAAATATTTTTCCTCTTGCTGCATCAGCCTTACCTTTTTTGGCTTGAATATTGTGCCATTTACTATGTCCTGACATACTTTTCACTCTCCTTTAATTTTTATAAAATTTATACTAAACTATTTTATCACATAAAAAGCAATTTGTGTAGGGGTAAAATGAAAAAATATAGTTGATGAATACATAATAAATAAAAATATCAAATTTCCTACTTTAAGTATTGGAAAAAACTTACAGTAAAAAAATCGAGGACAAGAAACACTGATAAATACACATATTTGGACAATACCTTTAAAAATGTGACAAAAAGTAAGAAAAAAAAGAGAAATTTATGTTGAAAAAGAAAATAGGCAATGCTATAATTAGAAAGACAGAAAAATAAAAGTTATCTATTAATTTAAATATAATATTATAGTTAATAGGTATTAGATAAGGGGAATGGAAAAATGTATAAAAATATTATTAAAAGAGTATGTGACTTCATTCTTGCACTTTTACTATTAGTTATAGCTGCAATACCAATGATAATTGTTGCAATAAGTATAAAATTAGAAGATGGCGGACCAGTTATTTATAAATCGAAACGTATGGGAAAAGGATGCAAGGTATTTAACACATATAAATTTAGATCTATGAAAGTTAATCGTCAAGAATTACATAGCAATTTAAGTCATGAGCAAATGGTTACAAAAGTTGGAAAAGTTATTAGAAAAACATCTCTAGACGAGTTACCACAATTATTTAACATATTAAAAGGTGAAATGAGTTTTATTGGACCAAGACCTTGGATACCAGAATATTACGAATGGTTTAATGACGAGCAAAAAAGAAGAAGTGATGTGTTACCAGGAATCTCTGGACTTGCACAAGTAAAAGGAAGAAATGGAATTAGCATATTTAAAAAAATAGAATATGACTTATACTATGTGGACCATATAAGTATGTGGTTAGATGTAAAAATAGTATTTGAAACAGTTATTCAAGTATTTAAAAAGACAAATGCAGAAATATCTGAGCAAGGAATAAAAGAAGAAATAAGAGAATTAAAAGAACAAAATAAAGAGTTTGATACGGAGCAAAGGGTAATATCTTAATAAATAGAAATATGAGGGAAAGATGAAAATGCAAGAAGAATTAGTGAGCATTATTGTGCCAGTATATAATGCAGAAAAATTTTTAGAAGATACAATAAAAACAGTACAAAATCAAACATATAAGAATTGGGAGCTATTATTAGTGGATGATTGTTCTACTGACGATAGTACAAAAATAATTAAGTTTGCAGGAGAGCAAGATGAAAGAATAAAACTTATAGAACTTAAGGAAAATTCTGGAGCTGCCATTGCTAGAAATACTGGAATAGAAAAAGCAAAGGGAAGGTATATTGCTTTCCTTGATGCAGACGATTTGTGGAATATTGAAAAGCTTACAAAACAGATAAAATTCATGCAGGAAAAGAAACTTGAATTTACTTTTACAGGCTATGAATTTGTTGATGAAAAGGGAGAAAAACTAAACAAAATAGTAAAAGTACCAAATACATTAACGTATAAACAGGCATTAAAAAATACAACTATATTTACTTCAACAGTAATATTTGATGTGAACAAACTGGGAAAAGAATTAATAAAAATGCCTAATGTAAGAAGAGGACAAGACTCAGCAACTTGGTGGAAAGTTTTAAGGACTGGAGTTGTGGCATATGGACTAAATGAAAGTTTATCATTTTATAGAAGAAGCAATGATACTCTTTCATCAAATAAAATAAAAGCATTAAAAAGAACATGGAATTTATATAGAAATGTAGAACATTTAAATATATTTTATAGCTTCTATAATTTCTGTTGGTATGTAATTAATGCAGTAAAAAGGAGAATATGAGATAGTGAATAAGAGTAGAATTATGTTTCTAGCAGCAGCAAATAATGTACATACTATGAAATGGGTGAATGCATTATCTGAAAAATATGAAATTCATTTAGTTACATGTAAAAATCATAGTAAGATATTAAATGATATTAACGAAAACGTGCATATTCATAAGTTAAAGTTTGCAGCTCCTT
Source organism: uncultured Clostridia bacterium (assembly GCA_934122035.1). Lineage (GTDB taxonomy): Bacteria > Bacillota > Clostridia > TANB77 > CAG-508 > CAG-245. The sequence goes on from CAKOVP010000005.1 coordinate 8,760, forward strand.
TAGGTTATTATACTAATGCAATGGAGTTAAAAAGACTATATAAAGCAATTAAACCACAACTTGTAAATGTGCACTTTGCAAGTGGGTATGGTACTTTGGCAAGAGTTGCAAAAATAAACCCAGTGTTGCTGTCTGTGTGGGGGTCGGATATATATATATTCCCTAATAAAAATAAAATGAATAAAAAAATCTTGTATAAGAATTTGTCTTATGCTAATACAATTGCATCAACTAGTGAAAATATGAAAACGGAAATATTAAAATTATATCCAGATATTGATAAAAAAATATATATAACTCCATTTGGTGTTGACACGAATAAATTCAAAAAAAATGAAAATGTCAAGAAGAATGACAATTTTAGAATTGGAATTGTAAAAGGACTAGAAAAAAATTATGCCGTTGAGGATCTCATTGTTGCTTTTAAGAAATTATTGGAAAAAACAAATAGAGAAAAATTTCCTCAAAAATTAGAACTATATATATATGGAGATGGATCTTTAAGAACTCAACTTGAAGAATTAACCAGTGAATTAAATATAAAAGATAAAGTCTTTTTTGAAGGTAGAATAAGTAATGATGATGTACCAGAAGCGCTTAGTAAAATGGATTTGTTTTGTGTAACGAGTGTGTCAGAAAGCTTTGGTGTATCTGTGCTTGAAGCTATGTCTGTAGGAATTCCGGTAGTTGCTACAGATGCTCCAGGTTTTAAGGAAATAATAGAAAATAATAAAACTGGAATATTAGTTCCGAGACGAGACACAGATATGATATGTAATGCAATGTATAACTTGATGAAAAATGAAGAAATGCGAAAAACATTGAGCATGAACGCAATGAAGATGGTAAAGGATAAATTTGAACTAAAAAATAATGTAAATGATATGATTAGTCTATATGAGAAGGTGAAAAAATGAAAAAAATATTGCAATATTTTCCTAGTTTTGACTATGGAGGAATAGAGACTTTTATTTTAAATATAAATAAAGGATTATGCAAAGAATGTCAATTTACTTATTTAGTGGAAAAGGATATTAATGAAGAAAATAAAAAAAAGATAGATGAATATGGTGGCAAAATAATTAGGATTCCTAATATGACAAAGCAAAATCCAATAAAGCATATTCTGGCAATAAAAAAGGTTTTTAAAGAAAATAATTATGATGTAGTTCATATACATAATTGTGATTTACGATTTTGGGTTGCTTTTTTTGCAAAAATGTATAAAGTTCCAATTAGAATATATCATATTCATAGTGCAAAAATTGAAAGACATTCTAATATAAAAAAAATTTTTTTTAATATTAATATTAAATTATCAACTGCTGTGTTAGCGTGCTCAAAGCATGCAGCAAATGAAATGTTAAAAGATAAGGCTGAAAAGGCAATTGTAGTTAATAATCCAATAGATGTTAAAAGTTTTATCTATAATGAAGAATACAGGAAAAATATTAGAAGTGAATTAAATATTGATGATGATACTATTGCGATTGGAAATGTAGCAAGATTGGAAGAGGTTAAAAATCAGTATTTTTTGATTGATGTTCTGGAAAATATGCTTCAAAAAAATATTAAGGCTAAATTGATTTTAGTTGGAGAGGGAAGTCTAAAAGAAAAATTAAAAGATATAGCAAAAGAAAAGGGAATAGAAGATAATTTTATTTGTATGGGAAAGAGGAGTGATACCAACAAAATATATTCTGCTTTTGATGTATTTTGTTTACCCTCTGAAGCAGAAGGTTTGGGAATTGTTTTAATAGAGGCGCAGGCCAATGGATTGAATTGCATTGCAAGTAAAAATATAACAGAAGAAACTAATATTACGGGAAAAATAAATTATATTGACATTAAGAAACAAAATATAGTAGAATGGACAGAAAAAATAGAAGAAAAAAGTAAAACTAGATATGAAGCGATAAAAAAAATTTATGAAAAAGGCTATGACATATCAGACGTAGAGAAGGTTATGCTAAAAATATATAACGGAGGAGAAAAACTTGAAATTAATTAGTAGGATAATATTAGTAATTATTATAATTATATCTATATTAATAGGAATTTTTCCTTCAATGGCTAAGACAAGTAGTTATTTGATCTTAACAATATCAACAATTATTTTACTGATAGTGTGGATATTAAAAAATGGAATGAGAGGACAGTTTAAAGTAAATGTTTTTTTACTGTTAATTATTGTGTTGGCACTGACTAGAATGTTTATAGTGGAAAATAGTAAATACATATATTTGTTAAACTATTTGCTGATCTTAATATCATATTATACAATATCAATAGTAGAATTTGACGAAAAATTTATTAATTTTGTTGCAATGATTGTGGCAATTTCTGTAATTCCAACTATTATATTTAATGGAATTGCTAATACAAAGATTGAAGGGGGAACCTCTTTTTCAGGTAGATTAAATCCATGCATGTATTTCCCATATGTATTGATTGCAATAAAATTAAACAATAAAAATATTTTTTATAAGATTGTATTAACTGGAATAGTTATTTTGACATATATTGATATACTATGGTCTGGTAGTAGAATTGCATTGGTTGCAATGATATTGATGACGATAGTGTTTATAAAAACTAGAGATAAAAAGACAATTGAAATTAATAAAAAAACAGAAAAAATATTAACAGCTGTGTTGATATTTTTGATTATTTTACAAATTGCAATACCTAATGTGTATATTATGTTATATGAAAATTATGAGAGTGAATTAAATTCAATTACATTTAAATGGACTGGTAAGAACTTTTTCTCTGGAAGACAAAGAGTGTGGACATCTGTAAATAAACAATTAGAAGGAAAAGAAGTTTGGGGAACAGGCGATGTAAATTTTAACAATTTAGCTCAGGCACCACATAATGAATTCATGAATATATATTATTGTTGGGGGAAAGTTATTGCAATAGTTAACTATATATATATATATAGTATAGGGAAAAGATGCATAAAAAATGTGAATACACATGTAGATTTGATTATTCTTTTTGGATTATTTGCTACACTTATATGTACTACCTTTGAAACATATGTATATGCAATGCATTTTTTCGTGTTTAATAATTGTTTAACAGCGTATTTATTGAATAAAAAAGAAAATGGAGTAATGAAAAATGAAAAATGAAATGGTTAGTGTAATAATTCCAACGCATAATAGATCAAATACTTTGGAAAGAGCTATAAAAAGTGTAATAAGTCAAACATATCCAGAAATAGAAATTATTATTGTTGATGATAATGCAAACAATGAAGAAGAAAGACAAAAAGTAAAAAAAATCGTTGAAAATTATAATAATATAAATTTGATACAAAATAAAGTAAACTTGGGAGGCGGACAATCAAGAAATGAGGGAATTAAAGCTGCCAAAGGAAAATATGTTGCTTTTTTGGATGATGATGATGAATTTTTCCCACAAAAAATAGAAAAGCAATATGAGTTATATAAATATGTTTCATCAAAAGATGATAAAGTAGGACTAATATATTGCTATGCTGAATATATCAGTGAAAATGAAAGAAAAATAAGGAAAGTTGATTTAGAGGGAAATCCATTAAAAGAACACTTAATGTTATGTATTGCAGCTACTTCTTGGTGGTTTTGCCCAAAGGATGTGCTGGAAAAATTAGGTGGATTTGAAGATGTATCTAGTCATCAAGATGCAATGACATTGTTCAAAATTTTAAAGGCTGGATATAACATATATCGTGTTCCAGAAGTTTTACTAAAATATTATGTACACAATGGTTCTGGAATTACTAAGACATCTTATGAATGGATTAATGTAGATAAAGAATATATGAAAAAATACATGGAAATTAAAGAAAGGTTCTCTAAAAAAGATCAAAGAGATATTGAATTTAGTTTCTTTTCAAGAGCAGCATCTTATTATTATAGATTAAATGATAAAAAACAATTAAAAGAGAGTACTATAGAAATGATTAAAAGAAAACCTTTTAAATACCAGACAATAAAAGCAATAGTAAAGAATTTTTTAATATCTTTTAAAGGAGAAATCTAAAATATGAGAAAAAAGATAGCATTATTTTTATATAAAGCATTTGCTAAAAAATTACCTTTATCAAAAATGCAGATCTGTAAAAAAATAAGATACATACTTGTGAAAAATATAGTAAAATCATGTGGAATAGGAGTAAATGTAGATAGAGGAGCGACTTTTTCACCTAATATAGAAATAGGAGATTTTTCAGGAATAGGAGAAAATTCACGAATAGAAGAGTGCGTAAAAATAGGAAAGAATGTTATGATGGGACCAGAATGCTATATATACACAAGAAATCATAAATTTGACAGAACGGATATTCCAATGATACAACAAGGTTTTAGTGAAACCAAAGAAGTAATAATAGAGGATGATGTTTGGATTGGAAGCAGAGTAACGATTTTACCAGGAGTAACAATTGGAAAAGGTACTGTTATCGGAGCCGGATCTATTGTGACAAAAAGTATACCGGAATTTAGCGTTGCTTGTGGAAATCCAGCAAAAGTTAAAAGGATGAGAAAATGAATAGTGTTAAAAAAAATTTTTCATATAATATTATGTATCAAATTTTGATACTAATTTTACCATTAATTACGGCACCATACATATCAAGAGTTATAGGTGCAGAGGGACAAGGAATATTCTCATATACTTATTCAATAGCTCAATATTTTGTCCTTTTTGCAATGCTAGGCTTGAATAATTATGGAAACCGTACCATAGCTAAAAATAAAAAAGATAAAGAACAGTTATCAAAAACATTTTGGGCAATATACTTTATGCAGATTATCACATCTTGTATAATTATTATATTCTATATATTTTATATTATATTTTTTGTAAAAGAATATAAAATTTACGCAACGATACAATTATTATATGTAATATCTGCAATATTTGACATCAACTGGTTTTTCTTTGGAATGGAAAAATTTAAATTTACTGTTATAAGAAATACTTTTATAAAGATTGCTTCTGTATTATGTATTTTTGCATTTGTAAAAAACACACAGGATTTAATTATTTATACTATTATAATGACTGGATCTTCGCTTATTTCACAATTATTATTGTGGCCAATTGTAAAAAAATATACCAATTTTATTAGACCAACATGGAATGATATAAAGAAACATTTTAAACCCAATATTATACTTTTTATTCCAGTGATTGCAGTTAGTTTGTATAAAATTATGGACAAGGTTATGTTGGGAAGTCTAACAAATGTTAAAGAAGTTGGGTACTATGAAAATGCAGAAAAAATTATAAACATTCCAATGGCTTTTTTAACAGCATTAGGAACTGTAATGTTACCAAGAATAACTACATTGTTAGCTAATAAGGAAGAAGAAAAGATAAATGAATACATTAATAAATCTATGGAGTTTATGATGTTTTTATCGATTCCATTAGTGTTTGGATTAATTGCAGTTGGAAAGAATTTTGCACCTTTGTTTTTTGGACAGGAATTTGAGAAGACTGGGGATATAATAGAAATATTATCTATAACAATATTTTTTATTTCATGGGCAAATGTTATTAGAACACAGTATTTAATACCAAAGGAAAAAGATAGAACATATATAGTTTCGGTATTTTTAGGTGCTATAGTGAATTTAATCATAAACTTTATGCTTATTCCAAGTTATGCTTCAATTGGGGCTGCTATAGGTACTGTTATAGCAGAAGCTACAGTAATGATTTTTCAAACTGTAACAGTAAGGAAGGAATTGGAAGTTAATGTATATATGAAGTATATGGCAAACTTTTTATTAAAGGGATTATTTATGTTTATTATTGTTAAAATAATAGATCATATAGTTCAAGATCCGATGCTAGTAATAGTGTTACAAGTATTAATAGGAGTTTTTGTATATGGAATATTAAATTATAAATATATTTATAAATATATAATTTCAATAAATATTAAAAGTAAAGAAAAGGAGAAAATAAAAGAATGAAAATAGTAGTAGCAGGAACAGGTTATGTCGGCTTAGTAACAGCCGTTTGTTTATCAACGTTAGGACACAATATAACATGTGTAGATGTAGATGAAAAAAAAATAAAAATGTTGAAAGAAGGAAAATCTCCGATATATGAACCAGGATTAGAGGAGATTATGGTAAAAAATAGAAAACAAATTGATTATACAACAGATGCAAAACAAGCATATAAAGATGCAGATGTCATATATATAGGTGTAGGTACTCCAGAGAAAAAAGATGGTAGTGCCAACTTAAAATATGTTTATACAGTTGCTGAAGAAATTGCAAGTTCAGTAGAAAATGATTGTATAGTTGTTGTAAAATCAACAGTTCCAATTGGAACAAATAAAAAAATAGAACATTTTATGAGAAAAAATTTAAAACATGATGTTAAAATTGAAATAGTATCTAATCCAGAATTCTTATCACAAGGAACAGCAGTTAGAGATACATTGCATGCACAAAGAATAGTTTTAGGAGTACCATCTAAACATGCAGAAAAAGTAATGAAAGAAATATATGATGGATATAATCAACCATATGTAATTACAGATAGAGAAAGTGCAGAAATGATAAAATATGCTTCAAATGACTTTTTGGCATTAAAGATTTCTTATGTAAATGAAATTGCAAATCTTTGTGAACTAGTTGGTGCAGATGTTCAAGATGTTACAAGAGGAATGGGAATGGATGCTAGAATAGGAAATAAGTTTTTACAAGCTGGAATTGGCTATGGAGGTTCTTGTTTTCCAAAGGATACAAAAGCATTAAGTTGGCTTGCAAGCTTTAATGACTATGAAATAAAAACAGTAAAAGCTGCAATAGAGGTAAATGAAAATCAAAAACTAAAATTAATAAAAAAATCAAGAAAATATTATGATAGTCTTGAAGGACTTACAGTTGCAGTATTAGGACTAACATTTAAACCAAACACAGATGATTTAAGAGAATCTCCTTCATTTACCAATATTCCTATTTTGCTAGATGATGGTGCAACAGTAAAAGCATATGATCCAATTGGAGAGAATAACTTTAAAAAATACTATCCAAATGAAATAACTTATTGTGCAACAATAGAAGATACATTAAAGGATGCTGACTTATGTTTAATTCTTACAGAATGGAACGAAATTAAGCAATTAGATTTATCTGTATATGAAAAATTAATGAAAAAACCTATTGTATTAGATGGAAGAAATTGCTATAATTTGGATGAAGTAAAGAAAACCAATATAGTATATGATTCTATAGGAAGAAAAACAATTAATAATATTTGAAGGGTATTATAATGAGAAAAACTAAAAGAAGGATAAAATTGATATTCATACTACTAATGATAATTGGTATTATTATTATAATGTGTGCTTCGCGTACAATTACCAAAAAAAACGATACCAGTATTTTTAAACAAGAGAAAGAAGAGAAAGACATAGAAAATATTAATGACAACATTACTCCAAGTGAAATCGATTATTCAGAAAATGAAATAGAAGTATCAAACTATGATTTAACTACTTATAAAAATAATGAGGTAAATGAAAATAGAGATTCTTTGAAAGAAAACAATGAAATACAAATAAATCCGCATAAAGATGAGAATACTGGTATTGAGTATATAACATATGAGGATTTTGGAGCTAAATCTGATGATAACTATGACAATTATGAAGCTATAAAAGCTGCTCACAATTATGCTAATTTGTATAATTATGAAGTTAGAGCAACGTTGCCTTCTTACAACATATATAAACTAGATGACATTGACCCAATTGTGGTAAAAACTAATACAAATTGGAATAATGCAAAAATTATAATACATGATGAAAATATAAACAATTTACGAACTAAAGATTATCCTATTTTTAAGATTGAAAGTACTGAAAAAAATATAATAATAAATGATACTAAAAAATTAGATAAAATAAAAATAAGTAAAGACACAAAGAAAATTTCTGAACTAGCAGGTTATGGAAATAGAATGTGCATTGCATATAATGAAGAAAAAAAACAATATATTAGAAGTGGATATAATAGCAGTGTAGGAAATGCACAAACAGATTTTTTTAAAATAGATAATGATGGAAATGTATTAAATGAAATTCAATGGGATTTTGGTAAAGTTACTAAAATAATGTTAATACCAATTCAAGAAGAAACTTTAACTATACAAAATGCTGAGTTTGTAACTGTATTGCCCAAAGAAGATTACGAGCAGAAGTCGGGATATTTTAATAGAAATATTATATGCAATAGGAGTAATACCATTATTAAAAATATAAATCATACAGTTGATAATGAAGAAAAAATTGGAGGACCGTACTTTGGATTTATCAGAATATCGTATGTAGCTGATGTTGAATTAGACAATCTAAGTTTGTATTCACATAAATATAAAACTGCATCAAACTATGACTTAATTCTTGAGTATTGTGTTAATATCATAATGGATAATATTACATCTAATGACATTGAAGCAACAGATAGATGGGGAATTACAGGTACCAATTATACAAAAGATATTATATACAAAAATTGTACACTAAATAGAATAGATTCACACTGTGGAGTGTATAATCTTACAATAAAAGATTGTGTTATAGGAGTTAAAGGACTACCACTTAATGGAGCTGGAAAACTTAGTATATTAAATACAGCAAGAAAAGGTGGAAATGAATTTATTAACTTAAGATCAGACTATGGAAGTACTTGGAACGGAGATATAGAAATATATAATTGTACTTTTGATAGCAGTAAAACAAGTAGACTAATAAGCTTTAGTGTATCATATGATAAAAATGGAGAACTACATGATTATGGTTATGATAGAGTCTTACCTAATATCTATATAGATGGATTAATAATAAATAATACAAGTAATGATTATTTATTAGAGTATATATTTTTAAATAATGAATCAAGTACTGGCAATGCTCAAGATGATTTGATAAAAGCAGGTTATATTTTACCATCAAAAATAGAAGTAAAAAATTATAGTATTGAGAATAAAAAAAGACTAAAAGCTTTTTATAAAGACTTTGAAGGTAGTAAAAATGTTAGTACAAATATAGCTATACCAGATAAGCCAGTATTGAACTTATTAGATAGCGAAGGAAAAGAATACGAGAGTGGCAACTTAACTAATAAAGATATAACTTTAAATGTATCGAGGGTAAAAAATGTAACAAATGAAATTTCTGTAAATGAACAAAAAGTAGATAGCAATTCTGTGTTAACCAAAACAGGAGAATACTCTATTGTGGTAGTATCTGTTGATATTGCAGGAAATACTGAACAAGATAATTATGAAGTTATAATTGATAAAATTGCACCAACAATAGAAGGTGTTGAAAAAGGCAGTGTGTATTACGAAAGCGTTACACCAATTGTAAAAGACAATGATATAAAAAGTGCCAAATTATATTTAAGTGGCAATTTAGTTAATGGATACAAATTAAATAGTACTATAGAGCAAGTTGGAAGATATGATTTAGAGGTAATAGACCAAGCTGGAAATGTGACTAGAACAGATTTTGAAATAAAAGAACCAACTATAACAAATTTAAAAAAATATACAATAAAAGAAGATAAGTTTATAAGAGGAATAGAACAAGGAACAGAACTAAAAACATTTTCGGAAAACTCTGCAATTAATCAAAAGTATACGGTTTATAGAAATAATAAAGAACTAAAAGAGTCTGATATTCTAAAGACAGGAGATGTATTGGAAATAGGCAAAAAAGAATATACATTGATAGTAAGTGGAGACTTAAATAAAGATGGAAAAGTTTCAATAATAGATTTAATGAAAATGAAAAGGTATATTATTGCAAATAATGAGTTGACTGAACTAGAGCTAAAAGCAGGAGACATTAATGATGACGGTAAAATCGATATTATTGATGTAATGAGGTGTGTAAGAATAATAACTAACAAAGATAATATTACAAAATAATGTCAAATTAATAACAATTGTGTAACATTCGTTGACACTAAAATTTCAATTGTATATAATCTAAAGAAAAATGGGAGAAAAAATCATGAAAACTTTTATAAAACTATGTGTATTAACAATTGTAATAACTTTAATGTATACTTGTGCATATTCTTGCTTGGCAGAAACTACACTTAATGTAAGCTTAAAATCGAATAACGATAATATAGCAAAAGATCAGAAAGAAATTACATTATATTTAAATCTTAAAAATTATGATTCTGATGGAATACTAGGATATGAAGCAACTTTGGAATATGATAAAGAAGTATTTGAAGAAGTATCAATGATTGGTTTAAATGGATGGGAAAAACCAGAATACAATTCAACAACAAACAAATTTGTTTCGACAACAAAAGAGGCAAAAACAAATACAAACATTGCTGAAATAAAATTAAAACTTAAAGACCAAGTAACAAAAACAGCAACTCAAGTATCAATAAAAGAATTAATTGTATCTGATGGAATGGAATCAAAAACTTTTAATTTATCTAAAAAGTTTAATATTTTAATAAATCAAAAAGATACAGAAAAGAATATTACAGATGACAATGTAATAAATGATAATACAATAAATGATAATATTCCAAACCAAAGAGAAAATGAAGTCGCAAACGATATTATAACGGAAAATAATACTATAAAAAATGATGTGAAAGGCAATAATCAAACAACAAATATTTCTGTAAATGAAATATCTAAAAATCAAACAGATTCAACAACAGCAACCAAAAAAATGCCACAAACAGGTGGAATATCAACATTTATTTTAATTGCAATAATTTCTGCAGTGGCAATTGTATGTTATATAAAATATCGTTCAATACAAATAAAATAATAAGCGTATAATTATTAAAAAATCTCTTTAATTTAAAAATTAGAGAGATTTTTTGCATTAAAATTAAAATTGATTTTTTATAAAAACTATTGCAAATATATATAATCTTTTTGTATAATATACAGGTAAATAAAATAAATAGAAAGAGAAGAAAAAACAATGGAAGAGTTAGATTTAAAAGATTTATTAAATATGTTTTGGAACAGAAGAGCACAAATTAGAGTAATTGTTGCTATTTTTCTAGTATTAGGTTTCTTGTATTCCTTTATTTATGTAAAACCAGCTTACAAGGCAACAACAACAATTATTCTTGCAAAATCATCATCTAGTGACGAAGGAACAGAAACTATTACAACATCTGATTTAACTTTAAATCAAAAATTGGTTTCAACATATACTTCACTTATAAAAAGTAAAACTGTATTAGAAGAAGTTATAAGAAACCTTAGCATAGATAGAACAGAGGAGTCGCTAAAAAATAATATAACAGTAAGTGCTGTAAAAGATACGGATTTAATTCAAATTTCTGTAACAGATAGCAATCCTGAGACTGCAAGAAGAATTGCGGAAGAAGCAGCAAATGTTTTTATGGCAAGAGTTGCAAAAGGTGTATATAATATAAACAATGTTCAAGTTTGGGATAAGGCAGAAACACCATCAGGACCATACAATATTAACCATGTAAAAGATATAATTATATTTATTTTTATAGGAATAGTGGCATCTGTTGTTTATGTATTAATTGCTAATATGCTAGATACAACAATAAAATCGAAAGAAGATATTGAAAAGAAATTAGGACTTACTGTTTTAACAATTATACCTATTTGTGACTTTGAAAATACAGCTAAAAACAAAAAAGGAGGTAAAAGATAATGAGAAAAGAAATTATAACATTTAGAGATCCAAAATCTCCTATATCAGAAGTTTTTAGAACACTTAGAACTAATATTCAGTTTATGAATACAAAAAATGGATTAAAATCAATACTTATAACAAGTACTTCACCAGCAGAAGGAAAGAGCTGGACTGCAGCAAATTTAGCAGTTACATTTGCACAAGCTGGAAAGAAAGTTATTTTAATTGACTGTGATATGAGAAAAGGAAGACAATTCTCTATATTTGGAGTTCCTCCAACACCAGGTATTTCTAACTTTTTATCTGGTATAGGACCAGATGGCAAAGATAGTGACGAAAATGTTTTGTCATATGTAAGACCAACAGAGATTGATAACTTATTTGTAATTACAGCAGGAAATGTTCCACCAAACCCATCAGAACTTTTAACTTCTGATTTAATGCCAGAATCTTTAGAAACACTAAAAAAAGTTTCAGATATGATTATAATAGATGGTACTCCTAGTGACCTTGTTACTGATGCGGTAATTTTATCTAGATATGTAGATACTACTATTATTGTAACTGCATATAAGGAAACAAAAATGGAAGCTTTGGAAAAGGTTAAAAAGGAAATTTTAAATGTTGGTGGAAAAATTGCAGGAGTTGTTATAAACAAAATGCCAATAGCACAGAAAAAATATTATAGTTCATATTATTATGGCTCAACAACACCAGCAATAAGAAAAACATCTAAAGAAGATCAAATAAGGATGCAAAGAATACAAGAAAATAGACAAAGAGCAGAAGAAATTTTAAAGCAAAATAAAATTCAAGAAGAAGCAAATTCTAAAACACCAGAAGAGCTTATGAAACAAATGAATGATTACTTATCAGAACAAAAAAATCAGTTGAAAAAGGATGAATAATTATGATAGATGTACATTCTCATATTGTTTTTGAGGTTGATGATGGAGCAAAAAGTATAGAACAATCCTTAGAAATATTGCAGGAGGCAAAAGAGGCTGGTTTTACAGATATAATTTTGACTCCTCATTATATAGATGGCTATTACGACAATGATGCAGAAATAATTAATAATAAAATTGCAAAGTTGCAAAGCTTGCAAAATGATGTAAATTTGCATTCTGGAAATGAAATATATATAACAGAAAACATAATGGAACTAATAAGCCAAAAAAAGGCTCAAACATTGGCAGGAAGCAGGTATGTTTTATTTGAACTACCTTTAAATGCAGAGGCTTTAAATTTAAATAGAGTTGTATATTCAATACTAGGTGAAAGAAAAATTCCTGTTTTGGCGCATCCAGAAAGATACCCAGAAGTGCAGAAAGACCCTAATATGTTAATACCATTAATAAATGAAGGCATAATACTGCAATCAAATTATGGAAGCATTGTGGGCCAATATGGTAAAGAAGCAAAAAATACAATTAAAAAGATGTTAAATTCTAATATGGTACACTTGCTGGGTTCAGATGTGCATAGACCTGGAACAATATATTGGAATATAGAAGAAGCTAAAAATAAAATTGCAAAAATAGTTGGAGAGGCTAAATTAGAAGAACTTACAACTATTAATCCTGGAAAGATATTAAAAAACGAAGTAATGGATATAGATGAACCAATTAAAGTAAAAAAAGGTTGGTTCTAGAGAAGAAAAAGACGATTCAAAATAACGAGTCGTCTTTTTTAGTTATTAATTTTATTTGTTCTAATAAAATAATGTGTAGAAAAATTTAGTTTATAAATTTTTACAAGTGAATAAGTTTATCAAATATTTTAATTTTATAGAAAATAAAAAGAAAAAATTTATTATAGTGAAAGGAGAAAATTTTATAATATGCAAGAAACAAAAACAATGAATCTTATAACAAAATATTTTCCAAAACATATAAAAGAAGCTTTAGAAAATAATATTTCTGAAGAAGAAGTAAATATTATAGAAGAAATTAGAATTAGAATAAATCTTCCAATAATAGTAAAATTAGCGGAAAAAGAAAAAATTATAGATTATAAAGTATCAACCGAAGACATAAATTATATATTTCAAAAAATATGCGAAAACTCCATTTATGCATATCAAAACCAAATAGCAAATGGGTTTGTTACAATAAAAGGTGGAAATAGAGTTGGGATAGTTGGAACAGCGGTAGTACAAAATGGCAAGGTAACTAATTTAAATTATGTATCTGGCTTAAATTTTAGAATTGCACAGGAAATTATTGGCTGCAGTAATAAAATAATTCCGAGCATAATAAGAGGAGAAACAATTTATAATACATTAATAATTGCAATGCCAGGAATGGGCAAAACCACATTATTAAGAGATATAATAAGGAACCTAAGTAATGGATTTACAGATGGCAACACAAAAATAAAAGGTCAAAATATATCTGTTATTGATGAAAGAGGAGAAATTTCTGCAACATACAGAGGGGGTTCTCAAAATGATTTAGGAATAAGAACTGATGTATTAAACGATATACCAAAAGCAATAGGAATGAAAATGGCAATAAGGTCTATGGCACCGCAAATAATTGCTGCTGACGAAATTGGAAGCGTAGATGATGTTAATGCAATACAATATGCCATATGCTGTGGAATAAAAGGAATATTCACAGCCCATGGTAACAGCGTAGAAGATGTGAAAAAGAATACAGAGCTAAAATCTCTGATAGATAATAAAATATTTGAAAAGTTTATAATAATAAAAAAGGAAGATGGAAGACGAAAAATTATTGTAGAGTAAGTGGTAGAATTATATAAAGTAAAAGGTTAATAAAAAACAATGTAAGTAGGTAAAATACTTGAATTTATAGCAGTAAATAGTGTAAAATATGAGATGAAAAATTATATAATAATTATTAATTTTCTATAAATTTAAATTAGAAAATTTAGAACTAGGAGGAAAATATGAAAATAATATATGGAACATCTAATAAAGCAAAAATTGCTCAAGTAGAAGAATACTTGGAATATAAAGGAATAAACATGGAACTTATATCATTAGCAGATATAGGATTTAACGAAGAAATAGAAGAAAATGGTACTACATTTGAGGAAAATTCAATGATTAAGGCAAAGGCAATACAGAAATACTGCAAGAAAAATAATATAGAATATCCTATTTTAACAGATGATGCAGGGCTTTGCGTAGATGCACTAAATGGAGAACCAGGTGTTTATAGTGCAAGATATGCAGGAGATCACGCTCCACAAATTGTTGCAATTACAAAAGTATTGGATAAAATGAAAGATGTACCAGACGAAAAAAGAACTGCAAAATTTGTATGTGTATTAACATTGGTAATGCCAAATGGAGAAACTAAAGTCGTAAGAGGTGAAACACAAGGAAAAATAGTTAGAACTCCTGGACCATTAGGAAAACTTACATATAGTCCAATATTTATTCCAGATGGATTTAATAAAACTATGAATGAATTAACAGAAAAAGAAATTGGTACAACTCATAGAGAGAAAGCACTAAATGAACTACTAAAATTATTAAAAGAAGAAAAATATTTAGACTAAAATATTGAAATGATTGGCATTTATCTATATAATATACAAAGAAAAAATATGACTTACGGAGGATTAAAATGGATTGGAACAGAGAACTTATGGAAAAACCATTATGGAAAGAAGAAATTAAAAATAGAGAACAAAAAGAAGCTATTGCAAGAAAAATTGCAAAAAGAGTTCAAAATGGAGATGTAATAGGATTTGGCTCTGGTTCAACATCTTATTTAACTGTTATTGAAATTGCAAAAAAATGTGAAGAAGAGAATATAAAAATAACGGCGATTCCAACTTCAAAAGAAATAGAGATGCTTTGCTCATATTTAAATATACCAACTGCAAGTATTATGGAAAAAAAGCCAGATTGGTGTTTTGATGGAGCAGACGAAGTAGACCACGATAATTGGATGATAAAAGGCAGAGGAGCAGCAATGTTTAAGGAAAAATTAAACATAAAAACATCTGCTAAAACTTATATTTTAATAGATGACTCTAAGGTTGTAAATACTTTAGGAACAAGCTTTCCAGTTCCTGTAGAGATTTATCCAAATGCTGCTTTCTATGTAAAAGAAGAATTATATAAGCTAGGAGCCAACCGTCAAAATGTAAGACAAGCTTTAAAAAAAGATGGACCTGTTATTACAGAGAATGGAAATATAATTATAGATGTGTATTTTGACAATATAACACCAGATTTGGAACGTAGAATTAAAGAGATTACTGGTGTAGTAGAGTCTGGACTATTTATAGGCTACAATGTGGAAATCGTAAAAGATTAGAATAGCATTTAATTTAATTAATAAGTGTAGCAAGTTATAAATTATAAAAATATGTAAGTATAAATTAAAGAAAGGGATAACCAATTTTATTAGTGGTTATAAGAAAAAATGAAAAAAATATTATTTTCGGCCGTATCTCTTGATGTTGGCGGAATAGAGACTGCTTTAGTTACATTAATGAATTATTTAGCACAAAAAAATAAGTACGAAATAACACTTATATTGGAAAAAAAAGAAGGAATATTTCTAAAAAGGTTAAATAATAATATTAAGGTACTTGAATATACACCAAATGACAATAAAATAGTGCCAATAAGAAAATTAATAAATCTTATAAAACAAAATATATTCAAAATCAAATATAAGAATAAATTTGACTTTTCTTGTGCATATGCGACATATTCTAAACCTGCATCGTTTGTGGCAAGAAGTGCTTCAAAAAATTCTTGCTTATGGGTGCATAGTGAATATATGCAAATGTTTGGAAATAACAAAGAAAAGTATATAAAATTTTTTAACGAAGTAAAAGCTAAAGAGTTTAAGAATATAGTATTTGTATCGGAAAACGCAAAAAATATATTTGACAAAACTTTTTCGAATGATTCAAATTTAATCAAAAAAACACTAATTATTCATAATTTGATGGATGCAGAAGAAATTTTACAAAAATCAAAAGAAAGTGTGCAAGATTACAATAAAGAAAATATCTATACATTTTTAAATGTAGGACGTCACACAGAAGAAGATAAAAAATTAACAAGGCTAATTAAAGCTGCCAAAAAGTTAAATGAGGACAAGCTAAATTTTAGAATATTGCTAGTAGGAAGCGGCAACAAAACAGAAGAATACAAGCAAATGGTAAAAGAATATGGTTTGGAAGACAAAATAATATTTTTAGGAAAAAAACAAAATCCATATCCATATTTTAAAATTGCAGATAGTTTAATTTTAACATCAGAATATGAAGGCTTCCCAGTAGTTTATTTAGAGGCAATGCTACTAGAACTTCCAATAATTACTACAGATGTTTCAGATAGTCTAAAAGTTGTAAAAGACAAATATGGAATTGTTACAAAAAAGGATGTAAATTCAATATATATTGCAATGAAACAGGCTATTGAACAAGGAGTTTTTATAAAAGAAAAGTTCAACTATAAAGAATACAATAAAGAAATAGAACAAAAACTAGAAAAGTTAATAAATTTGTAAGAAAAGAGGAAATGCAAATGGCAGAAGAAAAAAATAAATTTTTATTTTCAATAATTGTTCCTGTATATAATACAGAAAAATACATAGAAAAAAGTCTTAAATCTATATATGATGCAATGGATAAAGATTGTGAAGTAATAGTTGTAAACGATGGATCTAAGGATAATTGTGAAAAAATAATAAACAATTTTATAAATAACCTTCCAGAAGATTATAAAGATAATTTCATTTATGTAAAGAAAGAAAATAAGGGTTTAGCAGATACAAAAAACGTTGGAATTGCTAAGGCTAAAGGAGAATTTATAAGTGTTGTAGATTCTGATGACTACATAGACAAAAACTTTTATAAAATTGCAAGAGAATATGTAAAAGAAAATGACATCATAATATATGACCTTTATGTTGTATTTGAAAAAAATCCTCTTTGGAATTATACTTCTAGAGCGTGGAGAGACGACAAAGAAAACTTCTTAGATGGATTATTAAATGGTGCAATGTCTGGTTCTTCTTGCAACAAAATAATAAAAAAAGAACTATATGCAGACTTTAAATTTCCCGTCGGAAAGGAATACGAAGATGTTGCAGTAACACCATTTATATTAACAAATGCGAAAAATATAAAATACATACCATATCCAATGTATTATTATTTACAAAGAGAAAAATCTATAGTCGCTACAAATACATATATGTCAGCATTTTACAAGATTTGTAAAAATATTTCAGAAGTTATAAAAAATCATAATAACGATTGTGAAAAATATAAGCTAATAATAAATGAATTTTTCGTAAGAAGAATTTTAGATATGGTATCACAGGATTACAATGCAAATAAAAAAGAATTTTTAACACATTTAGAAGAATTTGCAAAAGATAACCAAAACACAATAGAATATATAGTAAATTCAAATATGGTAAATACAGAGAAAAATGATTATTCAGCAAGACAAAAAGAAATGGTCTCTAATATGTTTACTGCATTAAAAAATGGAAATGTAAAAACAATAAAAAGTAGCTTAGTAAAGAGAAAAATTGTAAATTATTTTAGAAATATACTAGGTTCTTTAAAAACATTTTTAAAATCGATTATAAATAAATAAATTGGAGGAAAAGAATGGTAAAAAAAATACATTATTGCTGGTTTGGTGGTAAAAAATTACCAAAATCGGTAGAAGATTGCATAAAAACTTGGAAAAAGTTTTTACCAGATTATGAAATAAAACAATGGGACGAAAGTAATTTTGATGTTAACAGTTTTCCATTTGTAAAAGAGGCTTACGAAAGCAAAAAGTGGGCTTTTGTTAGTGATTATGTAAGAATATATGCATTATATGAAGAAGGTGGATTATATTTAGACACTGATGTGAAAATATTAAAAGACCCAACAGATGTGCTAAACCAAGAAATGGTACTTGGTTACGAAGACAGTGGCTATGTTGGAACTGCAATGATATATGTAAAAAATCCACATAGTAAATACATAAAAGAAATATTGGATTACTATGGAAAAATAAAACATTTTGAACCAGAAATTATGTATAATTTTGCAAACCCAGTTATAATTACAAAAACATTAAAACAATACCAAAGCGTTGTAAACGAAAAAGGAATACGCATATTTGATAATAACATATATGTTTATCCAAGAGACTATTTTTATCCAATAAACTACAACTATTCTGAAAAAGTATATACAAAAAATACTTGTATGGTTCACCTATTTAAAGCTACTTGGACAGACAATGGAGAAAAAAGAACTATTGGAATATATAGAACATTTGGACCAGGCTTTGGAAAAACTTTAAATTCAATTATAGATGGAATATTTAATTTTAGGAATAGTATAGTTGCAACTTTAAAGAAAATCTACAATTGGACTAGAATGAAGGCTTCTATTTATGTTACAAGAAATAGAAGAGTTGGAAGAATATCTAATGAAATAAAGCAAATTTCTAAAGAGTATATAACAATTTGCCATCCAGAGATGCCAGTAGAAAAAAGCAAAATAGCAAATCTTTTTGAAGGAAGTATTCTAGAATTAAGAGAACAATATACAAAAAAAGAAGCGGAAATGATAGCAAATGCAATAGTTGCTTCTGAAAAAAAACAAGTAATATTTAACCAATATGCAGATGGCTGGGATATGTTAATATCAAGCTTAAAAAAGCAAAAAGCAACTATAAAAATAAAAATTATAATACATAATGGACAAGACAATTTAACAGATAGCATAATTTGGAACAACTTCGATACTATACTTGGAATGTATGACAAAGGTCTTATTGACGAACTTGTATTTTTAAAACGAGAAGTGTATGAGTTCTATAAAGAAAAAGGATATAGAGTAAAATTATTGTCTAAATACATAGAAATAGACAATAAACAAGAATATAAAATACAAGAAGAAAAAACTGAAAATACTCCAATAAAAATAGGATTATATGAAGCTTATGATACAACTTCTAAGAACATATATAATCAATTGTGTGCAGTAAGCTTATTAGAAAATGCAAAAGTAGATTGCTCACCAGTAAATTATAAAATATCTAAAATTGCCAGATTTTTCAATATAAACTTAACTGTTGCAAACAAGCTAATGACAAAACCAGAGCTATACAAAAAACTTGCAAATAATGACATAAATTTGTGTGCAAACACAATAGATGAAAACAGTATGTTACCATACGAAAGTTTAGAACTAGGTACAATTTGTTTAGTTGGAAATAGTTTTAAAGCATTTGAAGGAAGCAAATTACAAGAATATTTAGTTGTAGAAAATACAGACAATATATTAGAAATAAAAGCTAAAATTTTAGAAGCTATAGAAAATAAAGAAAAAATATTAGAAGAATATAAAAATTGGAGCATAAAAAACAAAAAAGAAGCTCAAGAAAACTTAAAAAATATGCTAGAGAATTAAAATTATACGAAAGAAATTTAAACTAAGTAAATATTGAAATTTACAAATTTATTAAAAAGCTATTTTGTAAATTTTTGTGTGTAGTAGCAATTATTCTTAAATAAAAAGCAAAATAAAAGAGGAAAAATAAATGATAAAGGTAAGTGTAATAGTACCAATTTATAATGTGGAAAAACAGTTAGCAAAGTGTTTAGACTCATTACTAAATCAAACTTTAAAAGACATACAAATAATACTTGTAAATGATGGTTCAGAGGATTCTAGTGCAGATATTGCAAAACAATATGTAGTAAAAGATCCTGATAGAGTTCTATATTTTGAAAAGACAAATGGAGGGCTATCTGATGCAAGAAATTATGGCCTAAAATATGCTACAGGAGAGTATATTTCATTTGTGGATTCAGATGATTACATAACAGAAAATTTATATATGGATTTACTTCCATATATGGAACAAAAATATGATTTAATTAAATTTCAATTTGCAAAAGTAAATGAACAAGGTAAAATTTTAGAAAAAAATTATACTCCATTATTTGAACAAAAAACAGGAGAAGAGGCATTCGATATTTTATACAAAACAGATGTTATGACAGAAGTTGCCTGGGGCTATTTATATAAAAGAGAGTTTTTTAGAAAAAATAATTTTGAATTTACTAAAGGAAAATATCACGAAGATTTTGGATTAATACCATTAGTAATCTTAAAAGCAAATACAGTAGCGGGAGTAAACGTATTTGGCTATAACTATGTACAGACCGATAAAAGTATAACAAGAGGAAATGAAGAAATTGCATACAAAAGGGCACAAGACTTGTTATATTTTTATGATGAAATGATAGAAAAAATAAAAGAATATGATATATCAGAAACATCAAAAGAAAACATAAAAATATATTACACAAATTGCATTATTTTGGAAGTAAATAATCTAAAAGGAGAAGAACAGAAAAACTTTATAGCAGAAATAAAAAGAAGAAAGCTTGCAGATAATATAAAAGCAAGAAATGCAAAACAATTTATAAAAAAGATAATTTTAAAGATAAGCATTAAGCTATATTTAAAATTAAGATAATTGTAATAAGAAAATTAATGGTGTAAGAAACTATTTTAATTTAGGTTCATACAAAGATAAAAAAGTATAAATGCTAAAGTAAAAACCGAAAATCTGGATTTATTAATTAAAAATGAAAGGAAATAAAAATGCCAAAAGTAAGTGTAATCGTCCCAATTTATAATGTGGAAAAATACTTAGAAAAATGTATCAATTCATTATTAAGTCAAACACTAGAAGACATACAAATAATACTTGTAAATGATGGCTCTAAGGATAATTCTGGAACTATTGCTAAAAAATATGCAGAGAGAAATAAAGATAAAGTGATATATGTGGAAAAAGAAAATGGCGGCCTATCTGATGCAAGAAATTATGGGTTAAAATATGCTACTGGCGATTTTGTTGCATTTTTAGATTCAGACGATTACATAGCAAAAAATGCTTATGAAGAAATGTATAATAAAGCAATAGAAGAAAATGCAGACTATGTTGAATGTGATTTTATTTGGGAATATCCAAATAAAGCTAAAATAGACAAACAATATAAATATCAAAATAAAAAGGAAATGCTAAGCTTTGTAAGAGTAGTTGCATGGAATAAATTAATAAAAAGAAGTTTAATTATAGAACATAATTTAGAATTTCCAAAAGGATTAAGATATGAAGATGTAGAATTTACATATAAGCTAATTCCATATATAAATAAATTTGCATATGTGGACAAGCCTTTCATTCATTATGTTCAAAGAGAAGGTTCTATTGCAAATGTTCAAAATGAAAGAACAGCAGAAATATTTACCGTATTAGATGAAGTAATTGAGTTTTACAAGAAAAACAATATATATGAAGAGTATAAAGAAGAACTTGAATACAATTATGCAAGATATTTGCTTTGTAGTTCACTAAAAAGAATGTGCAAAATAAAAGATAAAAAAACTAGAAAAGAATTGTTACAAAAAACTTGGAAAAAATTGAACTGCAATTTTCCAAATTGGAAAAAGAACAGAATTTTAAATACTGTAAATATTGATAAGAATAAATATATGAAAACAATAAACAAATTTACATATAAAATATATACTAAGGTTTTTGAAATAATATAAAAAATGAAAATTTGTATATGAACAAATTATATATAATAACGTAGATATTAGAAAAAAACGTAATAGGCTCTTCTCTTATATAATAAATAAAAATAGAAAAAAGCTTAAACTAATTAATTGATATGTATAAAAAGGAGGAAAACGACTAAGTATGAAAAAATATAAAAACAATATAATATCATTTGTACTCGCAAGTATTCTTGTTATTTTCATATGGCACAGTTTTTTAGTAAGTGGAAATAATGTTACATATATATTCTTATTTGCAAGTTGCTACTTAGTTATAAAACATACATTAGAGTCAAAAACAATTACAAAAAGAAAAGCCATTATAGTAGGCATTGTGGCAGTATTATTTACGATAATAGAAATAATAGGAAAAAGCATAAATACAGATTTTACACTTGACCACATTCTAAATAAATGGCTAATAGTAAATTTTGTAGGATATTTTGTTATGTCTGGAATTGTAATATTATGGGTTTATGATATATTTGAAAATAATAGACTGCAATCAGAAAATATTAAAATTTTTGGCAAAGATTTATCCAATTTTAAACTATTAAAGAATGAGAAATTCCTTGTGATAGTTACTATTGTACTAATATTTTTGGCATATTTGCCATTTTTCTTAAGATATTATCCAGGAATTGTTACATCAGATTCGTATTCTCAAATAGAGCAGATGATAGGCATACTAGAACCAGAAGACCATCATCCAATCACACATACAGCAATAATTGGAATATTTGCCAATATCGGGTTAAAAATGTTTAATAATATAAATACAGGAATTGCATTATATAGTATATTCTCTATGCTTATGATGGCAACTTTTGCAGCATTTGTTTTAAAGTATTTAAGAAAGAAAAAAGTACCAGCATTTGTTCAGCTTATAATTCTACTATTCTATATGTTTTATCCTGTAAATGGAATGTATAGTATAACCATGTGGAAAGATATATTATTTTCTGGTATAATGCCATTGTTCATAATACAGAACATAGAACTAATATTTAACACAGAAGAATTTTTAGGCAAAAAAAGAAATATGGTTGCGTATGTAATTATTGCCATATTTACAATACTTTTGAGACATAATGGACTATATGTTGTAATGCTAAGCTTACCATTTACATTTGTGGTACTAAGAAAACATTGGAAAAAAGTTTTAATAATGTTTCTATCTATATTGGTGATATATGAAGCTTTCAACTTTGTAGTATTTAAGATATTAAAAGTTAAAAAAGGTTCAGTTGGAGAAATGCTATCTGTTCCAATACAACAGATTGTAAGAAGTGTAAAAAATAATTATGAAGATATAGATGAAGAAACTATAAACAAAATAAACGAATATTTCACAGTAGAAAATGTATGGGAATACTACAACCCAGTACTATCAGATCCAGTTAAATTTAAATTTAACAATGGATATTTCGAGGAAAATAAATCTGAGTTTATATCTATATGGTTAAAATTATTTGTAAAATATCCTAAAGACTATATAGAGGCATTTATTTCAAACTCGTATGGATATTATTATCCAGAAGCAAGAAATTCAATAGTAAGTCGTGCAACAATGGACCATAATATGGGAATAAAACAAACGCCATTAATAGAAGGAAAATGGGTAGAGCAAATAGATTCGCTAACAGATGTAAGAGATATACCCGCATTTAGCTTTGCATTTAGTATTGGAGCAGGATTTATGCTTACAGTCATCGCCTTAAGTTACATAATATACAAGAAAAAATATAAATACATATTGGTATATTTACCAACATTTATATTATGGCTAACACTAATTGCATCACCGGCTTATTGCGAATTTAGATATGCGTATCCAATATTCTTAGCTTTACCAGTATATATTGGAATGAATTTTGTAAAGGAAGGAAACAATGAAAATGGAAAAAATAGCAGTACTAATACCTTGTTATAATGAGGAACTAACAATAGAAAAAGTAATAAAAGATTTTAAAAAAGAATTACCGGAAGCTGACATATATGTATATAACAATAATTCTAAAGATAAAACAAAGGAAATTGCATTAAAATGTGGTGCAATAGTTGTAGACGAATACAAACAAGGAAAAGGAAACGTTGTAAGAAGTCAATTTAGAGACATAGATGCAGACATATATGTAATGGTAGATGGAGACGATACTTATCCTGCCGAATTTGTTCATAAACTAATAGAACCAGTAAGAAACGGCGAAGCAGATATGGCAATTGGAGATAGACTTTCTAATGGAACATACCAAAAAGAAAACAAGAGACCATTCCACGAATTAGGAAATAATCTAGTAAAAAAATCTATCAACGTATTATTCAAAACCGACTTAAAAGACATAATGACTGGATACAGAGTATTTAACAAAAGATTTGTAAAAAATATGCCAGTACTAAGTCCAAAATTTGAAATAGAAACAGAAATGTCTTTATATGCATTAGATAAAAAGTATATTATAAAAGAAATTCCAATAATCTACAGAGATAGACCAGAAGGTAGTTCATCAAAATTAAATACAGTAAGTGATGGAATTAAAGTTGTAAAAACAATTGCAAGAATGTTTAAAGACTACAAGCCATTTAGATTTTTTGGAGCAATATCACTAATATTCTTCATATTAGGACTTATTGTTGGAGTTCCAGTATTAGTTGAATACTTTAAAACATCTTATATAACAAAAGTTCCATCTGCAATTTTAGCAACAGGATTTATGGGTCTTGCAGCAGTTGCATTCCAATGTGCAATAATATTGGACACAATAACAAGACAACACAGAGAAAACTATGAACTAAATTTATTAAGATATGAACAAATTGAGAATTTAAAAAAATAAATTGACATATAGATTTTAATATAATAGTTTGATTCAATATATTTTTCATACCTTGCGGTCGCAATTCAATCCCAAAGGGTCTTGAAGAATTGCTCCATTCGCACTCACTTCGTTCGTTTGGCGCTGCGCGGTATTTCAAAATATATTTCATCAAATATTATATTATTTAGAAATTAATGGAAAATTGCATAAATCTATTTTCTATTTCTTAAATTTATGTTAAAATGTAATAGACAAATTTATACAAAATAATTACAAATGCGACAAAATATTTAAGAACGGGAGAAAATGATAATAATGAAAAAATATATATCAAATATTATAAAAATAACAGTATTATTTAGTGTAGTGTATTCAGCTCTACACATAGGTAATACTGTTTTTGCGAAAGATAGTGGAAAAACATTGGAAGATGGTGTTTATACCATTAAATCTGCTTTAAACGAGAAATATGTTTTCGACATATATAGTAGTTTGAAAACAAATGATGCTAAATTAGAATTATGGACGAGTGGAGGCACTAATAACCAAAAATATACAATAAAATATATAGGAAATGGTTGTTACACAATATCTCCAGTGCATTCTGGAAAGTACATAGACGTTGCTAATAATTCTAAAACTCCAGGAGCAAAGGTTTTACAGTATGAATATCATGGAGGAAATAACCAAAAGTGGATTATAAAAGATGCAGGGAATGGTTATTTTAATATAGTTTCTAAGAGTAATGGATTATATTTAGATATTCCTCAATCTAATGCAAAAGATGGAGCTAATGTTCAAGTTTGGACTAAAAATGATAGCACAAATCAAAAGTTTAAATTTGTAAAAGATGGGGATTCAACTCCAACAGGAACAAGAACAATTAAAAATGGTACATATCAAATAAAATCTGCAAGTAATTTAAATAATGTTGTAGATGTAAACGGAAGTTCTGTTATAAATGGTGGTAATGTTGGCGTTTGGCAAAATGACTCTACTGCAAACCAAAAGTTTAATATAAAATATAATGATAAGGGATATTATACAATTTCTGCAACACATTCTGGAAAGTATTTGGATGTAGAAGGAAGTTCTAAAACAAGTGGTGCAAATGTAGATCAATGGGAACTACACGGAGGAGCAAACCAGCTATGGGTTATAAGAGATGCAGGAAATGGATATTATTATATAATCAACAAATGCAATGGATTGTATTTAACTATAAGCTCATCTAATTTAGTGGTTGCAAAACAAGATAATTCTAAAAATCAAAAATTTAAATTTGAGGCACCAACGCCTATGAAGGCAACACAAACAATAGAAGACGGCACTTATTCTATACAATCTGCATCAAATACTAGTTTAGTAATTGATGTTCCACATAGTTCAAAAGATAATGGCGAAAAAATAGAGCTTTGGAAAAATGGTTTAACTGCTAATCAAAAATTTATAGTTAAGCATATTGGAAATGGCTACTATACATTAACTGCAACACATTCTGGAAAAGCAATAGAAGTTTCTAGTGGAAGTACACTTCTTGGAACAAAAGTTACACAATATACTTTAAATTCTTCTAATGCACAACAGTGGATTATAAAAGATGCAGGAAATGGTTATTACTACATAATATCAAAAAATAGTGAATTATATATGACGGCAGAGTCTGCAAAAGGAGGAGCTAACTTCAGTTTGCAAAATGCTTCTGGAAGTTCACTTCAAAAATTCAAATTTTCAAATTCAACAAAAGTAGTAGATATAGATAGTACAAAATATACAGGTTATAAAGAAAAGATAGAAAAATTACTTGAAGCACATCCAAATTGGAATATTAAATTTCTATATACAGGTTTAAAGTTTAGTGATGCTGTAAAGGGAGAAAATTCGGTACATAGCAGAAACTTAGTAGAACCTTCACATAGTGGAGAATGGATATGTTCAGTATGTGGAACAAAATTATATGATAGTGGTTGGTATTGTGCATCTGAAAAAGCAACAGCTTACTATATGGATCCACGTAATTTCTTAGATGAAACAAATATATTTCAATTTTTAGATGTAAACTCATATTCTTCGGAGTCTGTTACACTATCTGGAATAAGCGATAAAGTAAGTGGTTCATTCTTAGAAAAGTATGCTAAAGACATCGAAACGGCTTGTAAAAATACAAATGTAAATCCATACTATATAATAGCAAGACTATTCCAAGAACAAGGAAAAAAAGGTACAACTATTGGAAAAGGAATGGACGGAGGAGACGGAAAGACTTATTACAATCCATTTAATATAGGTGCAAATGGAAATGGCTATGCACAAATTTATGCAAATGCACTTGCAAGAGCTAAAAAAGAAGGCTGGAACTCTATGGAAAAAGCCATAGAAGGAGGAATTAGTTTCTGCAAAGTAAACTGGCTAGACAATTACCAAAATACATTATATCAAAATAAATTCGACATAGACTCAACAAATGGTACATCATTATATACTCACCAATATATGCAAAATTTAATGGGAGCATATAGCGAAGCAAAAACTTTATACAGTATGTATAAAAATACTGGAAAAGTAGATTCTGAATTTACATTTATAATACCTGTATACGAAAAAATGGAAAGCTCTTACGAAATACCAAAAGACACAACTGAATCATATCCAATAAATGTAGAAACAACAGGTACATACATAAGACTTCGTTCAGAAGCAAGCACAAATTCTTCTATAATAATGGAAATAAAAGATAAAGGAACTGTATTATTATCAATAGAAAGAGGTGTTAATTCAGATTGGCAAAAAGTTATAACTTCTGATGGAAAAATAGGATATATATCAGGTGCTTACTTAAAACAAATAGATGATGTTAAAACTTGCAACTATAGTGCAGTTGTAAAAACTAATGATGGAAATGGCTGCAATATAAGAATTGGACCAGGACTTAATGCTTCAAAACTTTCAGCTCTAGCTGATGGAGAAAAAGTAACAGTTATAGATAATAAAACATATAAGAGCATAGATGGATATGACTGGTATAGAATAATTATAGCAGATGGACGCCAAGCATTCATACCAAGTAAATTTTTAAAATAATACATAGGGGGCAAAATAATGTCCCCCTATAAGAAATTTATAAAGAGAAGGGAACGTATTAAAATATGAATAAAAAAATGAAGTTTATTTCATGCGTAATGATAATAGTATTAATAGCCTTAACTGGAAAAACTTTTGCTGGAATGGCAGACATGGATGACGAAACATCTCAAATAATTGCAAACGAAATGATTGCAAATCAAGAAAAAGAAGAAAGCGAAAATGAGGGAAAATCTAGCAATAATTATTTAAGCACATTAGAAGTAGAAGGCTACACTCTTTCTCCAAAATTTGATAAACAAACATTAAATTATACAATAGAAGATACAGAAAAAGACACAATAACAATAAAAGCAGAAACAGATGATTCAAGAGCTAAAACATCTGGAACAGGTGCAATAAAGCTAAATAATGGCGAAAATAATATTAGAATAGATGTTACAGCAGAAAATGGAACAGTAAGAACATATTTTGTAAAAATAACAAAAAAAGCTCAAGGAGAAAATACAAATAATGAAGAAAAGAATAACGAAAAAGAATCTGAAAACACAACAACAGAAAATAAAGAAACTTCTTCTGTGCTTAATGAAATAAATGCTATGGCAGAACCTGAGAACCAGGGAAATAAAGCAGACGTAAAAACAATTGCAATAATTGTAATTGTTGTAGCAGTATTAGCAATTATAGTACTTATGATGCCAGGCTTAAAAAAGAAGAAAAATAGAAGAAGATAAGAGAGAATTTGTATTCAAAAAATAAACTTGGACAAGGAACATAAGTTTCAGAGGAGAAATATGACAACAGAACTACAAAACAAACAAAAATTTAATATAAAAAATATCTTAACAATGGAAAATTTACTATGTTTTTTTATAGTAATTTGTCCATTGTTAGATGCGTTTAGCTTTTTATTTAGAAGATATTTTAATACAAGCATATCAATATCAACATTTATTAGGCCAATAATACCACTAATTGCAATAATTTATATATTCTTTAAATATAAATTAAAGCCACAATTATTACTTGCAGCACTCGTATATGGAGTGTATGCAATTTGTCATTTATATGTTTTTTATAAAATAAAGCCAGGCTGTAGCTACGGAAATGAAATAAGAGAATTGCAATATTTAATAAATTATACATATATGGCAATGAATTTATTTATATATTATTATTTTTTTGCAAGAAGAAATAGAGACAAAGAAGCAGAAAATGAATTAAGAAAAGGTAAAATTATTAACAAATTAAAAAAATCTGTTTTAATTGCATTAACAATATATATTGCACTTATGTATTTAGCAATAATAACAGGAACATCATCATTTACATACGAGGAAGACCAAATGGGGCTAAAAGGATGGTTTGAGTCTGGTAATAGTATTGGAACAATAATGCTATTATGCTTATTTATAGTAATTCCAATGATGTCTAAGAAAAACAGCACTGGAATAAGAATATGGTCTTTAATGGTAATAATGCTTACAGTAGTATATCTTGCAACTTTACTAGGAACAAGAACAGGACTGTTAGGAATAATTATAGTAATTTGTGCTTATGTAGTAATCAACATAGTGCATTCGATTATATATAGTAAAAATATAAATAAAAAACTTGTTGCCTTTGGGAGCATTGTATTTGTAATTATTTTAATTGCTGTAACAATATTTGGTTCAAAAACAATAGAAAGAAGAAAGCTTCTAAAAGATAGGCAAAATCTAATATATGACCAAATAACTGGAGCACCAGCACACGTTACAGGGGACTTGGTTAACATTGTAGAGCAAATAAAAAACGGAACTTTAAGCAAAGATTATATGCCAGAAGAAATGCAAAAAACAATATTAGAACTTTATGATGAGGCAAACCAAAAAGAAATATCTAGCACAGATATGAGAACAATACAGCTTATATATCATAGCCATTTAATAAAAAATGAAAAAGGCATTTCAATTGCATTATTTGGAAATGGATATATGTCACATTTTTATGAGCTAATATTTGAAATGGAAGTACCAGCATTTTTATATAACTTTGGAATAGTTGGGTTCTTCTTATACTGTATGCCTTTTATATTTATTGCAATTTATGGAGCATATGTATTATACAAAAAAGTAAAAAATATTAGTGTAGAATATGCAATGTATTTAATGGGACTAATATTTGCAATAATAATATCTTTTGTTTCTGGATATACTTTCTTTAACTCATCTTCTATGATGATAATAATAGTGCTTACAACTTTGGTGATAAACGAAATAAAAGATATGGAAGATGCAGAAATGAAAATTTATGAAAGGAAATAACCTATCTATGGAGAAGATAATATTTGGAATAACTGGTTTAACACTAGGTGGTGCAGAGCGTGTTTTAGTAGACATTGCAAACAAATTAGTAGACAAATTTGATGTTACAATATTTACAATATATGCAAATGGAGAACTAGAAAAAGAGTTAGATAGCAAAATTCATAGAATTAGTTTATACAATTTTAGATATGATAGTCTAAAAGGAATAAAGAAAAAAATTATACCAATAAAAGTATTATTCGGTCAAAAGAAAATATTTAAAAAGTATATAGACAACGAAGAATATAAGGCTCAAATTGCATTCTTGGAAGGAGCAATTACAAGAATTTTTAGTGTTAAATCTAAGAAAAAAGCAAAAAAAATTGCGTGGATTCATAACGATATATCAAGAGTATTTGGTAGAGGAATAAAGTCAAAAATAAAAAGAATAATTGACAGAAATATCTATGAAAAGTATAATACACTTGTATTTGTAAGTATGGACAACCTAGATAAATTCAACAAAGTTTATGACGATATGGACTTACCACAAGAAACAGTTATAAACAATTATATAAATAGTGATAGAATTTTAGCCTTAGCAAATGAACCAATGGAAGAAAATGTATTTGAAAAAGAGTGTCTAAATTTTATACAAGTATCAAGACTAGTAGAACAAAAAGCAATAGATAGATTAATTACAGTCCATTCTAAATTAATAAAACAAGGGCAAATTCACAAAATATATGTAATTGGAGATGGACCTTTAAAAGAAAAGCTAGAAAAACAAATAAAAGAGCTAGGTGTAGAAGATACATTCAAATTATTAGGAGCTAAAAAGAATCCATATCCATATGTG
The DNA here is from genome assembly GCA_934122035.1 of uncultured Clostridia bacterium. GTDB lineage: Bacteria > Bacillota > Clostridia > TANB77 > CAG-508 > CAG-245. The sequence goes on from CAKOVP010000005.1 coordinate 40,095, forward strand.
AAAAATGCAGACATATTTTGCTTATTTTCGGCATTTGAGGGTTATCCTATGGTGGTAGAAGAGGCAAAAATATTAAATAAATATATTTTAGCAACAAACACTGCCACAAGAGAAGTATTAATAGGGTATGAGAAAAACAATCAAATTGTAGAAAATAGTGAAAAAGGAATAGAAAAAGCAATAAAATTTGCAATAGCAAATAAGAATAAAATCCTAAAACAAAATAACGATTATGTGTACGAAAACAGTAAAATAATAAACAAAATAGAAAAAACAATAGAAGAACCAATAAAAGAAAAAAGAAGCAGAATGAAATTAGAAAACATAGAGAAATAAAAGAAATTTAAAGGTAAGATACTTTTTATTTTATATGTAAGAATAAACATTCTTGAATTTATAATATAAAACAAAGTATGTAGTATAAAATTAAAAATATATTAAAATTCTATAAAATCTAATTGTGCCTATAAGAAAGGAAATACAGAAAGATGAAAATTTCAGTACTTACACCAACATATAATAGAGCAAATTTGCTTGATAGACTATATGCGAGTATTTTAATAAATGAAGATATTACCTCAAGTGTGGAAGTAGAGTGGCTAGTAATGGATGATGGCTCACAAGATAGCACAAAAACAGTAGTAGACCAATATGTAAAAGAAAATATAATAAATGTAAAATATTATTATCAAGAAAATCAAGGCAAAATGGTTGCAATAAATAATTTAGTAAAAAAGGCAACAGGAGACATAATAATAGAGTGCGATTCAGATGATTATTTTACAAAAGATGCATTTAGAATTGTAAAAGATACATACGAAGAGTATAAAACAAAAGAAAATATCTATGCATTTGTATATTTAAAATACGATCAAAATGGAAAGAATATGGGCAATAATTTTCCACAAGACAATTATGAAAGTACAATGTTTAATTTATATTTTAAAGAAGGTATAACAGGAGAAAAGGCTTTAGTTTATAACGCCAACATTAGAAAACAATATGAATATAAAATAGAAAATAACGAAAAATTTGTTACAGAAGCCAGATTACAACACGAACTAGACTTAAAATATAAAGTAATATGCTTTAATAAACCAATTATGATATGTGAATATCAAAAAGAAGGTTATACAAGAAATATAAACAAACAATTTACACAAAGTCCGTTTGGATATTACAAATATTTTGAAGAAATGTTTAATCAAAATCTAAAAGGCGTAACACATAAAAAAAGAATGTATATTTATAAACACTATATTTTATTTAGTGTACTAACAAACCAAAAACATCCTATAAAAAATGTAAAAGGCACATTAAATAAAATAGCAGTAGCCTTACTATTTATACCAGGCAAAATAATGACAAAAGCAAGAATGAAATAAAAAATATTCTAAAAATTTTGACAATCAAGATATTATATAATATAATGATGTCGATTTAAAACAAAAAAAGAAAGGTCAAATCAAATGGCAAGAGAAAATCAAGATGTTAGAATTGTAGTTGATCACGTATATAAAACATTTAACATATATATGGACAAAGCAAACAGTTTAAAAGAAAAATTGTTATTTTGGAATAGAAATAAAAAAGAAAAAAGAGAAGTACTAAAAGACATAAATTTAACAATAAAGAATGGAGAAGCAGTCGCTTTAATTGGAGTTAACGGAAGCGGAAAATCTACGCTTTTAAAATTAATGACAAAAATAATATATCCTAATAAAGGAAAAATAGAAACATACGGCAAATTAACGTCGCTTCTAGAACTAGGTGCAGGTTTCCATCCAGACTTCTCTGGTAGAGAAAACATATATTTTAATGCATCAATATTTGGACTTACAAGAAAACAAATAGACGAGAGACTAAACGATATAATAGAGTTTTCTGAGCTTGGATCTTATATAGACAACCCTGTAAGGACATATTCTTCAGGAATGTATATGAGACTTGCATTTGCTGTTGCAATAAATGTAGATGCAGATATCTTATTAGTAGACGAAATACTTGCTGTTGGAGACCAACATTTCCAAGAAAAATGTATTGCAAAAATGAAAGAACTAAAAGCACAAGGCAAAACAATGGTGTTTGTAACACATAGTATGGGAACAGTAAAAGAATTCTGCACAAGAGCTGTATGGCTTAGCAATGGAGTCGTTAAAATGGATGATGAACCAGATAAAGTAATAGAAGAATATTTAAAGGAGACTTTATAAATGAACGTAATAAAAGATTTATACAATTATAGAGAACTGTTAAAAACTAACATTCAAAAAGATGTTGGCGGAAAATACAAACACTCTTTTTTAGGAGTTTTGTGGTCTTTCATAAATCCATTACTACAAATTGCAGTATATGCATTGGTATTCCAAGTAATACTAAAAAGCAATATAGAAAATTATGCAGTTTATCTATGTTGTGGATTAATACCTTGGCAATACTTCTCTAATGTAGTAATTAGAGGTGCAGCGGTAATGGTAGACAATGGAAACATTATTAAAAAAGTTTATTTTCCTAGAGAAATACTACCAATATCACTTGTTGCAAGTGAAGGTGTAAACTTTTTAATAGCAACAATAATAATATTAGGATTTGTAATATTTGGAGGAATAGGACTTTCTTGGAATATATTATGGTATTTCCTAATATTTGCAATACAATTTGTTGTATCAATAGGTGTATCGCTAATTGTAAGTAGCTTAACAGTGTATTTTAGAGACTTACTACATCTTTTAGGTGTATTTATGCAATTACTATTTTATGCAACACCAATTGTTTATTCAATGGATGCAGTACCTGCAAACTTTAAATGGCTATTAAGACTAAATCCAATGTCTTATTTAATAGATGGATATAGATCAATATTCTATAACAAAGTTGCACCAGATTTTAAACAATTATTAATTGCTTTCTTAATGGGAATTATATTCTGTATAATAGGATATTTCACATTTAAGAAACTAGAAAAAAGATTTGCAGAAGAACTATAATAATATAAAATATAAAAAAGATTTAGGTTATTAAACTTAACCTAAATTTTTTTTTACTATATTGATTTTCAAAAATAAATGAAATATTGCAAAAAATTTATAAAATAAATTTTTGAACATGAACAAATTTAATTCAAATTTTCAATTTTATAGAGAACTATAAAAGCAAAAATAAAGACTGTAAAATGAAAATTTTTAGATTTGATTTTTATTGGTTGCACTGTATAACAGTTCTGTGATAAAATACAAAAAGAATAAAGAGGTTTTACAATGGTAGCAGAAGTTATAATTAATAGTACAGTAAAAAATTTAAATAGAATATTCGATTACAAAATTCCAGAAGAGCTAGAAGAAAAAGTTTCTATTGGGAGCAGAGTATTATTGCCATTTGGAAACAAAAAAGAGTTAGAGGAAGGCTTTGTTGTTAATTTAAAAGAGACTTCCGAATACATAAATAAGCTAAAAGAAATAGCAAAAGTAGAAGAAAAAAACTATCTAAGCAGAGAAAAAGTAGAAATGGCAAAATGGATGGCATACAGATATTTTTGCAATGTTTCAGACTGCTTAAAATTAATGCTTCCACCAGGAAAAACAACTAAAAATACATCTAACAGAGTAAACGACAAAATGCAGAATTTTGTGTATTTAGCAAAAGACGTAGAAGAAATAAAACAAAATATAGAAGAAGGCAAAATAAAATCAGAAAAACAATTAAGAGCATTAAACTTCTTAATAGAAAACGAAAATTCAGAAATTCCGAGTACAGACTTGCAAAATTTTGCAGATGTTACAAATGCAGTTTTAAAGACTCTAGAAAAAAATGGATACATAGAAATTATACAAAAAGAAATAGAAAGAAATCCTTTTTTACACAAAGTAATAAATAAAAGTGATAATTTAAAGCTAACAGAAGAGCAACAAAATGCATTCGAAGCAATAAATGCGTCTTTACAAATAGGAGAATATGACGAATTTTTGCTATTTGGAATAACGGGTTCACGGAAAAACAGAAATATATATTCAATTAATAGAAGAAGCACTAAAAATAAACAAAAGCTGCATAATGTTAGTTCCAGAAATATCACTTACACCACAAACAGTAGATAGATTTTTGAGTAGATTTGGAGAAGAAAAAATTGCAGTACTACATAGCAAATTGTCTGTTGGAGAAAGATACGACCAATGGAAAAAAATAGAAAGAGGAGAAGCTAAAATCGTAATAGGTGCAAGGTCTGCAATTTTCGCACCAGTAAAAGACCTAGGACTATTAATAATAGACGAAGAACATGATGACTCTTATAAATCTGAAACAAGCCCAAGATACAATGCTAAAGAAATTGCATCATATCTTGCAAAACAGTACAACTTTCCAGTTGTTTTAGGAAGTGCAACACCAGATATGCTTACATACAAAAAGGCATTAGACGGAGAAATAGAACTATTAGAGCTAACAAAAAGGGCAAATAATTCTTCTCTTCCAGATGTAGAAATAGTTGATTTAAGAAAAGAACTTGCACATGGTAACAAAACAATGATAAGCCAAAACTTGCAAGAAAAAATTGCAAACAATATTAAAGAAAAAAAGCAAACAATATTATTCTTAAATAGAAGAGGATTTGCAACATTTATAATGTGTAGAGATTGCGGATACACTGCAAAATGCAAGAATTGTGATATAACACTAACATATCATTTAAAAGAAAATAAATTAAAATGCCATTATTGTGGATACGAAACCAAAGCATTAACAATATGCCCAGAATGCGGTTCTAAAAATATTAGATATTTTGGAACAGGAACACAAAGGCTAGAAGAACAGGTAAAAGCACTATTTCCAGAAGCAAGCACAATAAGAATGGACATAGACACAGTAAGCAAAAAAAACTCACACGAAGATATCTTAAACAAATTCAAAAACGATAAAATAGATATTCTGATTGGAACACAAATGGTTGTAAAAGGTCATCATTTCCCAAATGTTACGTTAGTTGGAGTAATTGCAGCAGATAGCAACTTAAACATAGACGACTATAGAGCACATGAAAGAACATTTCAAACAATAGTGCAAGTTGCTGGAAGAGCAGGAAGAGGACAAACACAGGGAAAAGTTATAATACAAACATATAATCCAGACAATTTTTGTATCAAGTGTTCTAAAGAGCAAGACTACAAACTATTTTATGGCACAGAAGTACACTTAAGAAAACAGTTGAGGTATCCGCCTTTTTGTGATATAATACTAATTGGTATTTCAAGCAATAACTATAATGAACTTACCAAAAGTGCAGAATTTATCTATCAAAACATAAAACAAAAAATAAAAGACATAAATCTACCAATAATTTTGTACAAGCCAGTACCAGCACCAATAGACAAAATAAAAAACAAATTTAGGTGGAGAATAATTATAAAATGTAAGATAGACAATAACATTATAAACGAAATATCAGAAACAATATCAAAGGCAAACAACAACATAAAAAATTCGAAATACGATACAAGAATTATTGTAGATACAAATCCTTGTAATATGTTGTAATAAATAAAATATCATACTTAAGGAAGGATGTTAAAATATGGCAATAAGACAAATAAGACTAAATGGAGACGAAATCTTAAGAAAAAAATCTAGAGAAGTAGACGTAGTAGACGAAAAAATAAAAGAATTATTACAAGATATGGTAGAAACAATGCACAAATACAATGGTGTAGGACTTGCTGCACCACAAGTAGGTGTATTAAAAAGAGCAATTGTAATAGACTTATACGATGGAAACGAACCTTTAATGCTAGTAAATCCTAGAATAATTAAAACAAAAGGAACACAAGAAGTAGAAGAAGGTTGCTTAAGTTTTCCAAACGAATATGCTAAAATGATAAGACCAAAAGAAGTAACAGTAGAAGCACTAAATCAAGATGGACAAAAAGTAAAAATAGTTGGAAAAGAACTTTTGGCACAAGCATTAGCACACGAAATAGATCACCTAGACGGAATACTATTTGTAGACAATATGCTTCCAGGTACACTTCAATTTGTAGAGCCAGAAGAAAACGAAGAATAATTTACTATATAATTTTATGCATAAATTTTATAGAAAAATACAAGGAATAGAGTTAACACTAAAAAACTGAAAATTGCTTAAATATAATATATAATTTTAGAAAGGATTTTATATGAGAATATTATTTATGGGAACTCCAGACTTCGCACAAGAGTCGCTAAAAGCTTTGTACGAAGAAAAATATAATATTATAGGAGTAGTAACAAACGTAGATAAGCCAAAGGGAAGAGGAATGAAACTAATGGCATCTCCTGTAAAAGAATATGCATTAGAAAAAAACTTAAAAATATATCAACCTAAAAAAGTAAAAAATAATCCTGAATTTATAGAAGAAATAAAAAGCCTAGAACCAGATATAATATGCGTTGTAGCCTACGGAAAAATTTTACCACAAGAATTATTAGATATACCAAAATACGGATGCATAAACGTTCATGGTTCATTGCTTCCAAAATATAGAGGAGCAGCGCCAATTCAATGGGCAGTGTTAAATGGAGACAAAGAAACTGGAATTACAACAATGTTTATGAATGCTGGTATGGACACAGGTGATATGATATTAAAAGAAAAAGTGCAAATAGGAGAAGACGAAACAACAGGAGAACTTTGGAATAGACTAAAAGATATTGGAGCAAAACTTTTAATAGAAACAATTAAAAAAATAGAAGCGGTTTCAGAAAAAGAAAAACTAAGTGTTGAAGAGCTAAAAAACAAAGTAGGAGCACAAAAACAAGGAGAAGAATTTTCTATGGCTCCAATGCTTTCAAAGGAAATGGCAAAAATAGATTGGGAAAATAAAACAGCAAACGAAATAAAAAATCTAGTAAGAGGCCTAAACCCAATTATGGGAGCATACACATTCTTAGAAGGTAAAAAAATAAAATTCTGGAAAGTGCAAGTATTAACAGAAGAAGAACTACTAGAAAAATTTGAAGAACTTAAAGAATACCAAGAAAGACTAAAAAAACTAGAACCAGGAACAGTACTATTTTCAGACGATAAAAAAGGCTTATTCATAAAAGCAAAAGAACAAATACTAGAAGTACTAGAAATACAAGGAGAAAACTCTAAAAAAATGCCAATACAAGACTTCCTAAGAGGAAACAAAATAAACATAGGAAGTATATTTGAATAAGAGAATTAATGGTTAAAAATTAGAGTCATATACTTGTATTTTAAATAAAAGTGTGATAAAAATAAATAGCAAGTATTTAATATCTATAAAAAAGTTTATAGAATTAAGTATTACCAAAGCATAAACTTAAAAATAGATATTAAATTTTAGAGCAAAAATATTGGTTAGAAAATAATTTTTTTACCAAGCAATAGTCATAATATGACTAAGATAAAAACACAAAAGAAAAAAGAATAAAAAAATACAAATAATAAGAATAAATCTAGAAAGCAAAGCTAGAAATATTAAACGAAAGGAAGAAAAAAATGGAAGATAACAAAAAATGTTTATATTTATATAATAAAAATATGAACAAAAAACAAGAAAAACGGAATAACCCTAGTTGCTTTGGTCGTAACAATAGTAGTATTGCTAATACTAGCAGGAATAAGCCTTAACTTAGTACTAGGGGAAAACGGAATTATAACAAAAGCACAGGAGGCAAGAGACAAAACAGAACAAGCAAGAATAAATACTGAAAAGTCAATGAATAGTTTAGAACAAGAATTATCAGATTATGTAAATAAAATAAACTCTGGAAACGGAGGAAATTCTGGAGGTTCACAAACAACGGTAGAAAATGTAGTAATACCAGAAGGCTATTATTATGTAGGAGGAACAAAAGCAAAAGGCATAGTAATTTCAGATAATGTAGCAGATAAGGAATTAGACAAAGGAAAAGAAAATGTAAGAAGAGATTTAGCAGGAAACCAATGGGTATGGGTTCCAGTAGAAACACCAAGTAGTTTATATACAACAGTAGATGCAGGACAAGCACTTTCAGGAAGTACAGGAGTAAAAACTACAAAATATACTAATTCAGAGATAATCAGTGGAAAAACAAGAGTATTGCCTGGAGATACAATTGATTTTAGAGAGCCAGATTTGGTACTTGGAAATGATGGAACAAGTTACGATTATGCAAATTATGCAACAGCAGGATTTAGTAGTTTAGCAAATATGGCAGAGACAATGAAAAATGACTATGAAGAAATGATTGCAAGTTTAGAAAAATATAAAGGATTTTATATAGGAAGATATGAGTTAACAGCAAATGGAGAGAAGACAGGAGCAACTCAAACTGATGTAGATTGGTATACATTATATAAAAATTGTACAACATTAGCTAGTGGTTCAAAAGTAAAAACCAGAATGATATGGGGATTGCAGTGGGATGCAACATGTAATTGGCTAGCAAGTTCAGGATATAGTATAACAAATTCAACTTCTTGGGGAAACTACAAGAACAATACAGCAGATGGAAAAGGAAGTAAACAAAATACAGGCTTTAGTGAAAGTTGGAAGGCAAATAATATCTATGACTTTGCAGGAAATTGTAATGAATATACCCAAGAAGTGTACGGCACACGCGTCAGAGCTCTCAGAGGAGGCAGCTATAACAGCTTTGAATCTTACAATCCGGCTTCTAATCGTGTCGGCCGTGACTACGACTTTGATCCTACCCACGCCACTAGCAGCTTAGGTTCTCGCCCTACTTTATATTTGATACCATGAGATATAGAGGCAAAGAGTTCTAAATAAGAACTCAGAACTTCAATGACAAGAAATTAACATAAAGACTATGCACCTAAAGCATAGTAAATAGGAATACGCTATGTGGAAAAATAGGACTTAGTAGAGACAAATACTAAAACAATAGCATAAATAATGAACAACTTTCGCCCAAAAGGGGATGTCCCCTATGGGCGAAAGTTATTTAAAATAGACTATTGTAACTCCCATTTCACCTTCACCAAATGTGCCGAGTCTAAAGTTTTTTACACGAGGATTTTTTCTTAAAAAACTATGAATTCCATCACGTAGTCTACCAGTTCCTTTTCCGTGGACTATTCTCGCTTGCTCTAGTTTTGCCATATAACAGTCATCTAAATATTTATCTATTAATGATAGAGCCTCATCTACTGTAAGACCAATAACATTTATTTCTGTTGCAACATTTTTAGCCTTATTATTTTCGTAGGAAATTTTACTTGCGTTTTTAGAAGTATTATTTTTACTAATAATTTCAAATCCATCATTAATATTCATTGTCATTTCCATACTGCCAACCTGCATTTTAAAATTACCGGTTCTATTTGGAAGGGTAAGAACAGTTCCTTCTAAATTTAGTTTTAATATTTTTAAAGTTTGACCAATATATAAATCTTCTGCGGTAAGCTTTTTGGAAGCTAAATTTTTATTAGAGTTTTCTTGCTTTGATAAATCTTTAATAGATGTGTTTAATTTATTTCTAAGATTATTTGCTTCTTTAGAATCTATAGATTCATTATTAAGTTCTTTTATAATATAATTTGCCTCGTCTTTTGCGTCTAATAAAATATCTCGTGCTTTAATCTTTGCTTTTTCAATAATTTCTAGTGCTTCTTGTTCTCTTTTAGAATTAAATTTTTCTAAAGATTTTCTTAATGCTTCAACCTGATTTGCATTTTGAGTATAACGTTCTTTTTCTTTTTCTATTTGTAATTTATCGTCATAAATATTTTTTAAAAGTTCTTCTATGTTTGCATCGCTCTCATTTACAAAAGATTTCGCTCTTTCTAAAACTTTTGCTGGTAAACCTAATTTTTTACTTATTGCAAATGCATTGCTTTTTCCAGGAACGCCAATTAAAAGTTTATATGTAGGACGTAAGTCTTCAACATCAAAATCTGAACTTGCATTCTCAAAACCAGTATGTGTTAAGGCATATTCTTTAAGCTCGTGATAGTGGGTTGTACAAATAGTTAAGCATTTTAAATTATGCAATTCTTCTAAAACGCTAATTGCAAGGCTTGCACCTTCTATCGGGTCAGTTCCAGAGCCAAGCTCGTCAACCAATACCAAGCTTTCTGATGTAGCCTTATTTAAAATATCTATAACATTTACCATATGAGAAGAAAAAGTACTTAAAGATTCTTGAATACTCTGTTCATCTCCAATATCTGCAAATATATTATCAAAAACATAAATAGAACTTCCTTCTTTTGCAGGAATTAAAATTCCACTACAAGCCATCAAACTTAAAAGGCCAATAGTCTTTAAAGTAACAGTCTTTCCACCAGTATTTGGACCTGTTATTAAAAGTGTTTTATAATCAAAACCAATAGAAATATCAATTGGAACAACTTTATTTTCATCTATTAAGGGATGTCTTGCTCCAATTAAATTTACTTTTGGTTCAGTATTAATATTTGGCAAAATTCCTTGAATTTTTCTAGAATACTTTGCTCTTGCAAATATAAAATCTAAAGTACCAATTGTTTCTAAAGAAGCTCTAATGTTAGAAGCAATAGGGAAAAGCTTTAAAGATAAATTCTTTAAAATCTTTTCTATTTCTATATTTTCTTCAGCCTTGATGCTATTAATTTTATTATTAAGTTCAAAAACAGAAGAAGGCTCAATATAAACAGTAGAACCACTTGCAGAAATATCTAAAATAGCACCAGAAATAGCATCTTTATATTCTGCCTTAACTGGAATAACAAATCTATCATTTCTAATTGTAATAATAGAATCCATTAAATACTTAGAGTTAGAAGAGTGAATAAAATTAGACAATTTATCACGAAGACCTTGCTCTAAATTTCTTCTATTTCTGCGCAAAGTAGCCAAAGTTTTAGATGCATCATCTGCAATAGTATCTTCGTCAATAATAGATTTAAAAATAAGATCTTCTGTAGATTTATTATAATAAAGCATAGAGAATAAATCAGACAATGCAGAAAAATCGGCTAAATCTATTGAATCATCATAAAAATACTCGTGTAATAATCTAGCTGTTCTTAAAACATTTGCAACATCTAGCAAGGCCTTAGCAGATAAAGTATTATAACTCTCTAAGTTTTTAACCCAAATCTCAACATCTGTTATATTAGAAATTTCTGGGCTTCCTTTTCTAAAAAGTAAATTTAAAGCACAAAAAGTTTGATTTAAATCCCTTTTTACAATATCAGAATCATTGCTAGGAATTAAATCATTTACTTTTTGCTCACCAATATATGTACAACAATATTTTAGTAAAATATCTTTAACTTTATTAAATTCTAAAGTGGTTAAATTCTTTTGCATTCTAAAACGCATTCCTTTCTTTATGTGTTCATAAGGCATTTGTAATGAAAAGTTTATAGTAATTCAAACTAGTGCAGCCTTAAAACTCTAATAATTATAGCATTTTTATGGGAAGATATCAACGAAAATAGAAATTAAAGAGTAAATTATGGTTAATGGATAATGATATTAAAATGTTTATTGTGTACATTTATAGTTAAGGAGAAATAAAAAAGATAAATTGCAATAAAATATTGAAACAAGGAAGCTAAAATTATTTTTTAGCAAGCAAAGCTTACTTTTTTAGAATTCTAAAACAAAAAAATTTCGCTATAGCGAAAAAATGATAAAAAAGAAAATAAAAGCTCAAAACTAGTAGAAATTTGATGTACGGTTATGCTTGATGTTTCGGCACTTACAAGATATAATTATAAAAGTCTAGACAAGCTTTACTAATAACAATTTAAATCTTCTTATAAGGCTTTTATTTAGACTAGAAAAGATTAACGTTAATTAAAATTTAGAGATTTAATATATTAAATTTATTCAAAAGAAAGAGTTTCTAGGAGTTAAATTCTTAAGCTAAACCAATGCTAAAATCCCAAGAATAAAAAAATTGAAATTATAAAACAGAGAAAAATTATAATAAAGTTTTACTAAATAGTTGAAATGTAATAAACGTTGTAGTAAAATAGAAAATTCCAATAATAAAAATATTGTAAATAATAAGAAAAATAATGCAGAGACAGAATTACTAGATAAAGATACATCTAGATTACCACTTACATCAGACTATGTGTTTAAAAGATTATTTGCAAGAGAAGAAAATAATTCAATGTTAAAGGACTTTTTAGAGGCAATATTAAATATACATATAAATAAAGTAGAAGTAAAAAATCCAGAATTAACACCAAATATGGCAGATGAAAAATTAGGAATATTAGATTTAAAACTGGATATAGATAATAAAGCAGTGGTAGATGTAGAAATGCAAGTATCAAATGAAAATAATATAAGACAAAGATCTAGCACATATTTGTCAAAGCTTGCATCAGAACAATTAAAAGCGAAACAGAATTACAAAGAACTAAAGAAAATAATAACAATAAATATATTAAAATTTAAAATATTAAAACGAAATTCTTATCATTCAATAGCAAAAATGAAATTTAATAAAACAAATGATTTAGAATTTATAGATATGGGATATAGTCCAGAGGAAGAAAATGCAACAGATACTTTTGAAATGCATTTTATAGAGTTGGAAAAGTTTAAAATAAAAAATCCAGAATGTAGCACAAAGCTAGAACAATGGCTGTGGCTAATAGATGGAAGTAAGGAGGATAAAATAAAAATGTCGGCAGAAGAAAATAAAGAAATAAATAAAGCAGTAGAAGAATTAGATAAATTAAGCCAAGATCCTAAAGAACGCGAAAAATACGAAGAGCGAGAATGGAGCATAATGCGCTATAATGCAGAAATGGAAACTAACAGAGAAATCGGAGAAAAAATTGGAGAAAAAACAGAAAAAACGAGAATGATAAAAAGACTTTTTGAAAAGAATATGAGAATAGATGAAATAGCAGAAATAGTAGAACTTAGTGTAGAAGAAGTGAAAAGTATACTAGAAAATAAAAAGTGAAAAATTACGAAAATTTTACAATAAATTATAAATAAAAATTAAAAGATCTTGTGATAACTATGTCACAAGATCTTTTAAATCTTATAATAAAAATTTTGCTATAACGCAAAGCAGAAAAAAGAAAAAAATGAAATTATCGTTAAGTATAAAACTTAATGACAAAATACTTATATCATAACTATAAGATAAAATCAACCCCAAAAAGAAATTTTAATTAAGAACCTTAAATTTAAAAGTAAATTCCAGTAATGGATTAACAAGAATTTAGTTTTGGAATATTTCATGATATAATTATA